>NZ_JBVIDV010000006.1:24509-27323 GCF_055572195.1 Streptomyces sp. NPDC030809 | reverse complement strand
CTCTCCCCCCCCCCACCCCCCCCCCCCCCCCACCCCCCCCCCCCCCCCCCCCCCCCCCCCCCCCCCCCCCCCCCCCCCCCGCTCGTGCGTGTGGGGGCGGCGGGTGCACGGGCCGGCGTCCACGGGACGGGACCGGAGAACGAGTCGGGCCGGGGCTCGCTACCATGGGTTTTCCGGACCTGACCGGGGCCCCGGAACCTCCCCCAGACTCCGCCTGGGGGGACCCCCGTGAGGAGCGCTCTTGCCAGACGAGGTCCAGCCACTCTCCGCCGCGCAGCCCGACCCCCAGGCCGAGCAGGCCAAGGCGGCCGCAGCCACGCCGGCGCCGCCCGTCGCGCCCAAGCCGGTACCGCCGGTCAAGCCCGCCCCGCTGAAGCCCGCGGGCTCCTCCAACCGGGTGCGGGCCCGCCTCGCGCGGCTCGGCGTGCAGCGCTCCAACCCGTACAACCCGGTGCTGGAGCCGCTCCTGCGGATAGTCCGCAGCAACGACCCGAAGATCGAGACGGCCACCCTGCGCCAGATCGAGAAGGCGTACCAGGTCGCGGAGCGCTGGCACCGCGGCCAGAAGCGCAAGAGCGGCGACCCGTACATCACCCACCCGCTCGCGGTGACCACCATCCTCGCCGAGCTCGGCATGGACCCGGCCACCCTGATGGCCGGGCTGCTGCACGACACGGTCGAGGACACCGAGTACGGGCTGGAGCAGCTGCGGCGGGACTTCGGCGACGCCGTGGCCCTGCTGGTCGACGGGGTCACCAAGCTCGACAAGGTCAAGTTCGGCGAGGCCGCGCAGGCCGAGACGGTCCGCAAGATGGTCGTGGCCATGGCCAAGGACCCGCGCGTCCTGGTCATCAAGCTCGCCGACCGCCTGCACAACATGCGCACCATGCGCTACCTCAAGCGGGAGAAGCAGGAGAAGAAGGCCCGCGAGACCCTCGAGATCTACGCGCCCCTGGCCCACCGCCTGGGCATGAACACGATCAAGTGGGAGCTGGAGGACCTCGCCTTCGCGATCCTCTACCCGAAGATGTACGACGAGATCGTCCGCCTGGTCGCCGAGCGCGCCCCCAAGCGCGACGAGTACCTCGCCGTGGTCACCGACGAGGTCCAGGCCGACCTGCGGGCCGCCCGCATCAAGGCCACCGTCACCGGCCGCCCCAAGCACTACTACAGCGTCTACCAGAAGATGATCGTGCGGGGCCGCGACTTCGCCGAGATCTACGACCTGGTGGGCATCCGCGTCCTCGTCGACACCGTCCGCGACTGCTACGCGGCGCTGGGCACCGTCCACGCCCGCTGGAACCCGGTTCCGGGGCGGTTCAAGGACTACATCGCGATGCCCAAGTTCAACATGTACCAGTCGCTCCACACGACGGTCATCGGGCCCAACGGCAAGCCGGTCGAGCTGCAGATCCGCACCTTCGACATGCACCGCCGCGCCGAGTACGGCATCGCCGCCCACTGGAAGTACAAGCAGCAGACCGTCGCCGGCGCCTCCAAGATCCGTACGGACGTCCCGCAGGCCGCCAAGGGCAGTGCCGGCCAGGACACCGTCAACGACATGGCCTGGCTGCGGCAGCTGCTCGACTGGCAGAAGGAGACCGAGGACCCGGGCGAGTTCCTCGACTCGCTGCGCTTCGACCTCTCGCGCAACGAGGTCTTCGTCTTCACCCCCAAGGGCGATGTCATCGCCCTGCCCGCCGGGGCCACCCCCGTGGACTTCGCCTTCGCCGTCCACACCGAGGTCGGCTACCGGACCATAGGGGCGCGGGTCAACGGGCGGCTCGTCCCGCTCGAATCGACCCTCGACAACGGCGACCTGGTCGAGGTCTTCACCTCCAAGGCCGAGGGCGCCGGCCCGTCCCGCGACTGGCTGGGCTTCGTCAAGTCCCCGCGGGCCCGCAACAAGATCCGCGCCTGGTTCTCCAAGGAGCGCCGGGACGAGGCCATCGAGCAGGGCAAGGACGCCATCGCGCGGGCCATGCGCAAGCAGAACCTGCCGATCCAGCGGATCCTCACCGGCGACTCCCTCGTCACCCTCGCCCACGAGATGCGCTACCCGGACATCTCCTCGCTGTACGCGGCGATCGGCGAGGGCCACGTGTCGGCGCAGGCCGTGGTCCAGAAGCTGGTCCAGGCGATGGGCGGCGAGGAGGCCGCCAACGACGACATCGAGGAGAGCGTCCCGCCCTCGCGCAGCCGCAGCAAGCGGCGCGCGAACGCCGACCCCGGCGTCGTGGTCAAGGGCGTCGAGGACGTGTGGGTCAAGCTGGCCCGCTGCTGCACCCCGGTGCCCGGCGACCCGATCATCGGCTTCGTCACCCGCGGCAGTGGCGTATCGGTTCACCGCGCCGACTGCGTCAACGTGGACTCGCTCTCGCAGCAGCCCGAGCGGATCCTCGAGGTCGAGTGGGCCCCGACCCAGTCCTCCGTCTTCCTGGTCGCCATCCAGGTCGAGGCGCTGGACCGGTCCCGGCTGCTGTCGGACGTCACCCGGGTCCTGTCCGACCAGCACGTCAACATCCTGTCGGCCGCCGTGCAGACCTCCCGCGACCGGGTGGCCACCTCGCGGTTCACCTTCGAGATGGGCGACCCCAAGCACCTGGGACACGTCCTGAAGGCCGTACGGGGCGTCGAGGGCGTCTACGACGTCTACCGCGTGACCTCGGCCCGCCGGCCGTAGCCGCGGGCAGCACACGGGGAAGGGGCCCCGGGGGGGGGGGTGAGTGCCCAGAGGACCCCCCCTCCCTCCCAGGCGGGCGCCCAGCGGGGGCGGACGACAAAAGCCTCCCAGAACTCCAACGACTGGTTGGG
>NZ_JBVIDV010000006.1:0-24499 GCF_055572195.1 Streptomyces sp. NPDC030809 | reverse complement strand
GGGTGTCGAAGACTTCGCCTGTGTGACCTCGCCCCGCCGGCCGGAGCCGGGGAAAAAAAAGGGGGAGGGGGCCCGGGGGATGGGACCACTCCCCCGGGGCCCCTTCCGTCCTCCTCGGGCGGCCGCCCGGCGGGGTCAGCCGCCGAACTCCTCCAGGCCCTTCAGCGCCTGGTCGAGCAGGGCCTGACGGCCCTCCAGCTCACGGGCCAGCTTGTCGGCCTTGGCGTCGTTGCCCGCCGCGCGCGCCGCGTCGATCTGCTTCTGCAGCTTGTCGACGGCGTCCTGCAGCTGGCCGGTCAGACCCGCGGCGCGGGCCCGCGCCTCCGGGTTGGTACGCCGCCACTCGGCCTCCTCGGCCTCCTGGATCGCCCGCTCGACGGCGTGCATCCGGCCCTCGACCTTGGACCGGGCGTCCCGCGGCACGTGGCCGATGGCCTCCCAGCGCTCGTTGACGGAGCGGAACGCGGCCCGGGCCGCCTTCAGGTCCGTCACCGGCAGGAGCTTCTCGGCCTCGCCGGCCAGCTCCTCCTTCAGCTTCAGGTTCTCGGTCTGCTCGGCGTCCCGCTCGGCGAAGACCTCGCCGCGGGCCGCGAAGAACACGTCCTGGGCCCCGCGGAAGCGGTTCCAGAGCTCGTCCTCCGACTCGCGCTGGGCGCGGCCCGCCGCCTTCCAGTCCGCCATCAGCTCGCGGTACCGGGCCGCCGTGGCGCCCCAGTCCGTGGAGCCGGAGAGCGACTCGGCCTCGGCGACCAGCTTCTCCTTCACCTTGCGGGCGTCCTCGCGCTGCGCGTCCAGCGAGGCGAAGTGCGCCTTGCGGCGCTTGGAGAAGGCCGAGCGGGCGTGCGAGAAGCGGTGCCACAGCTCGTCGTCCGACTTGCGGTCCAGCCGCGGCAGGCCCTTCCAGGTGTCCACCAGCGCGCGCAGCCGCTCGCCGGCCGCCCGCCACTGGTCGCTCTGCGCGAGCTCCTCGGCCTCGGCGACCAGCTTCTCCTTGGCCTGCTTGGCCTCGTCGGTCTGCTTCGCCTTCTGGACCTTGCGCTCCTCGCGGCGCGACTCCACGGTCGAGACCAGCTTGTCGAGCCGTACGCGCAGCGCGTCGAGGTCGCCCACGGCGTGGTGTTCCTCGACCTGCTGCCGCAGGTGCTCGATCGCGGTCGCCGCGTCCTTCGCGGAGAGATCGGTGGTCCGCACCCGCCGCTCGAGGAGGCCGATCTCGACCACCAGGCCCTCGTACTTGCGCTCGAAGTAGGCCAGGGCCTCCTCAGGGGTGCCGGCCTGCCACGAGCCGACGACCTTCTCGCCATCGGCAGTACGCACGTACACGGTGCCCGTCTCGTCGACGCGGCCCCACGGGTCGCTGCTCACAGCGCCTCCTCCACCTGATGCCCGCCGGGGGTCCACCCCCCGGGCATCGTCCACAGTTTCCTGGGGCGGGCAGCGCCCGCCCTGCACAACGCCAACATAGGCGACCGCCGGGCCGGCTGTCCGCATCCAGCACCACGGAATCCGGCCCGACGGAAAACGGGGGCGGGGGCACCCGCCCCCGCGCCCGGTCAGTCCTTGACGACGGTGGCCTTCCCGATGGTCACGGCCTTCTTCGGGGCGCCGTCGGTCGAGCCGCCCTCCACCCCGTCCTTCGCCACGTCGTTGACGGCCTTCAGGCCCGCCGCGTCCATCGTGCCGAAGGGGGTGTACGTCGGGGGCAGCTTGCTGTCCTTGTAGACCAGGAAGAACTGGCTGCCGCCGGAGCCGGGCTGACCGGTGTTGGCCATGGCCACGGTGCCGGCCGGGTAGGTCACGGTGCCGTCCGCGCCGGCCTTGCCCAGCCCGCCCAGGTTCTCGTCCGGGATCGTGTAGCCGGGGCCGCCCATGCCGGTGCCCTGCGGGTCACCGCACTGCAGGACGAAGATCCCGCCGGTGGTGAGCCGGTGGCACTTGGTCTTGTCGAAGTAGCCCTTGTCGGCCAGGTGCTTGAACGAGTTCACCGTGTGCGGGGTCTTCGCCGCGTCCATGGCGATCGCGATCTTGCCCTGGTTCGTGTCCAGGGTGAAGGTGTACTTCGCCTTCCCGTCCACGGCCATGGCCGGCTCGCTCTGCTTCGAGGGCGCCGCCGAGGGGGTGGGGGAGCCGGAGGCGGACGCCGCCGGGGTCTCCTTCTCGTCCTTGTCGAACACGCCGCCGGCGACGGCGCCGATCACCGCCGCGGCCACCACGGCCACGGCCGCACCGATGATCAGCGCCCGCTGCCGCGCCTTGCGCCGGGCTTCCGCCCTCCGCTGCTGCTGACGCTCGAACTTCTCCCTGGCGAGCTGTCGCCGCCGCTGATCGCTCGTGACCACCGGGTCGTCTCCTTGTGCGTGTCTGGTACAGCCGTC
Source organism: Streptomyces sp. NPDC030809 (assembly GCF_055572195.1). Lineage (NCBI taxonomy): Bacteria > Bacillati > Actinomycetota > Actinomycetes > Kitasatosporales > Streptomycetaceae > Streptomyces > Streptomyces sp. NPDC030809. The sequence continues at coordinate 22,124 of NZ_JBVIDV010000006.1, read as the reverse complement.
CGGGCTGGGGCTAGGCCGTACCGTATATGGGTTCGCTGTGTGATGAGCAGCGCCGGTAGGCTCTGGTCTGCCGCGACCTCCATCCGGACGACCGCGGCCGGACCGCCGGACGACATTTAAGGGACGAACGTGCTCATTGCCGGGTTCCCCGCCGGGGCCTGGGGGACCAACTGCTACGTGGTCGCCCCCGCCGCCGGCGAGGAGTGCGTCATCATCGACCCGGGCCACCAGGCCGCCCAGGGAGTCGAGGAGACGCTGAAGAAGCACCGTCTCAAGCCCGTCGCGGTCGTCCTCACCCACGGCCACATCGACCATGTGGCCTCGGTGGTCCCCGTGTGCGGCGCCCACGACGTGCCGGCCTGGATCCACCCCGAGGACCGGTACATGATGAGCGACCCGGAGAAGGCGCTCGGCCGGTCCATCGGGATGCCGCTGATGGGCGAGCTGACCGTGGGCGAGCCGGACGACGTCCGCGAGCTGACCGACGGCAGCGCCCTCAAGCTGGCGGGTCTGGACTTCTCCGTCGCGCACGCGCCCGGCCATACCAAGGGGTCGGTGACCTTCCGGATGCCCGAGGCGGCCGACATCCCCTCGGTCTTCTTCTCGGGTGACCTGCTCTTCGCCGGCTCCATCGGACGCACCGACCTGCCCGGCGGCTCCCACGCCGAGATGCTCGAGTCGCTGGCCCGCGTGTGCCTGCCGCTCGACGACTCGACCGTGGTGCTGTCCGGCCACGGTCCCCAGACCACCATCGGCCGCGAGCGCGCGACCAACCCGTACCTCCGGGAAGTCGCCGCCGGCCAGGGAGGCGGCCACGCCGCCCCACGACGAGGAATGTGACGAGAGTTTCGTGAGCACCTTCAAGGCCCCCAAGGGCACGTACGACCTGATCCCGCCCTTCTCGGCGAAGTACCTGGCCGTCCGCGAGGCCATCTCCGCCCCGCTGCGCACCGCCGGCTACGGCTACGTGGAGACCCCCGGCTTCGAGGACGTCGAGCTGTTCGCCCGCGGTGTCGGCGAGTCGACCGACATCGTGACCAAGGAAATGTTCACGCTGACCACGAAGGGCGGCGCCAACCTGGCGCTGCGCCCCGAGGGCACGGCATCGGTGCTGCGCGCGGCACTGGAGGCCAACCTGCACAAGGCGGGCGGCCTGCCCGTCAAGCTCTGGTACTCGGGCTCGTACTACCGCTACGAGCGCCCGCAGAAGGGCCGCTACCGACACTTCTCGCAGGTCGGCGCCGAGGCGATCGGTGCCGAGGACCCGGCCCTCGACGCCGAGCTGATCATCCTGGCGGACACGGCGTACCGCTCCCTGGGCCTGCGCAACTTCCGGATCCTGCTGAACTCGCTCGGCGACAAGGAGTGCCGTCCGGTCTACCGCGAGGCGCTCCAGACCTTCCTGCGCGGGCTCGAACTGGACGAGGAGACCCTGCGCCGGGCCGACATCAACCCGCTGCGGGTGCTCGACGACAAGCGGCCCGAGGTGCAGAAGCAGCTGGCCGACGCGCCCCTGCTGCGCGAGTACCTGTGCGAGGGCTGCAAGGCGTACCACGAGGAGGTCCGTGCGCTGATCACCGCCGCGGGCGTGGCCTTCGAGGACGACCCGAAGCTGGTCCGCGGCCTGGACTACTACACCCGCACCACCTTCGAGTTCGTCCACGACGGCCTGGGCTCCCAGTCCGCGGTCGGCGGCGGCGGGCGCTACGACGGCCTGTCCGAGATGATCGGCGGCCCCGCGCTGCCCTCGGTGGGCTGGGCGCTGGGCGTGGACCGCACCGTGCTGGCCCTGGAGGCCGAGGGCGTGGAGCTGGACATCCCGCCGGTCACCGAGGTCTACGCGGTCCCGCTGGGCGAGGAGGCCCGGCGCGTGCTGTTCGGCGTGGTCACGCAGCTGCGCGCCGCCGGTGTCGCCGCGGACTTCTCGTACGGCGGGAAGGGGCTGAAGGCCGCCATGAAGGGCGCCAACCGCTCGGGCGCGCGGCTGTCGCTCATCGCCGGGGAGCGGGACCTCGCCGAGGGCCTGGTCCAGCTCAAGGACATGGAGTCCGGCGAGCAGACCGCGGTGGCCCTGGAGGGCCTGGTCGAGACGGTCCGCGCGAAGCTCGCCTGACGCGCACGCGCACGCGCACGCGCACGGAGGCCGGACGGCGGATGCCGTCCGGCCTCCGGCTTCCCCGCCCCGCGCCGGCCGCCCGTCCTGCGGGTCCCGCAGTGGCGGCGGCCGAGATCGCGTGCGGCAGAATGCACCGCATGACGACTACGGGCGAGAAGACCGGACGGACCGTCGGCGCGAGCCGGGCCCTGGCCTGGCTGCTGGTGGTCACCGGCGCGGCCGGACTCCTGGCCGCCTGGGTGATCACGATCGACAAGTTCAAGCTGCTTGAGGACCCGGACTTCGTCCCGGGATGCAGCTTCAACCCGGTCGTGGCCTGCGGCAGCATCATGAAGAGCGAGCAGGCCTCCGCCTTCGGGTTCCCGAACCCCATGCTCGGCCTGGTCGCCTACGGGATCGTGATCTGCGTGGGCATGAGCCTGCTGGCCGGGGCCCGGTTCCGGCCCTGGTACTGGCTCACGTTCAACGCCGGCACCCTCTTCGGCGTCGGGTTCTGCGCCTGGCTCACGTACCAGTCGCTCTACCACATCAACGCCCTGTGCCTGTGGTGCTGCCTGGCCTGGGTCGGCACGATCGTCATGTTCTGGTACGTCACCTCGCACAACGTGCGCGAGGGCCTGCTGCCCGCTCCCGGCTGGCTGCGCTCCTTCCTCGGCGAGTTCACGTGGGTGCTGCCGGTCCTGCACATCGGGATCATCGGGATGCTGATCCTGACCCGCTGGTGGGACTTCTGGACCTCCTGAGCCGCGGGGCCGGGTTGTCGGTGCTCTCGCTTAGGCTTCCCGTGTGGAACCCGATCTGTTCACCGCTGCCGCCGAGGAACGCCAGGAGAAGGACCCGGCGAGCTCCCCGCTCGCCGTCCGGATGCGTCCGCGCACCCTGGACGAGGTCGTGGGGCAGCAGCACCTGCTCAAGCCCGGTGCCCCGCTGCGCCGGCTCGTGGGCGACGGGGCGGGAGGTCCGGCCGGCTCCTCCTCGGTGATCCTCTGGGGACCGCCCGGCATCGGCAAGACCACCCTCGCGTACGTGGTCAGCCAGGCCACGAAGAAGCGGTTCGTGGAGCTCTCCGCGATCACCGCCGGGGTGAAGGAGGTGCGCGCCGTCATCGAGGGCGCCCGCCGGGCCGCCGGCGGGTACGGCAAGGAGACCGTCCTCTTCCTGGACGAGATCCACCGGTTCAGCAAGGCCCAGCAGGACTCCCTGCTGCCCGCGGTGGAGAACCGCTGGGTCACGCTCATCGCCGCCACCACCGAGAACCCGTACTTCTCGGTGATCTCCCCGCTGCTCTCCCGCTCCCTGCTGCTCACCCTCGAACCCCTCACGGACGAGGACCTCAGCGGGCTGCTGCACCGCGCCCTGACCGAGGAGCGCGGGCTCGGCGGCGCGGTCGGGCTGACCGTCGAGGCCGAGGCCCACCTGCTGCGGGTGGCCGGCGGGGACGCCCGGCGGGCGCTGACCGCCCTGGAGGCGGGGGCCGGCTCGGCGATCGCCAAGGGCGAGCCGGAGATCACCCTCCAGACGGTGGAGGAGGCGGTGGACCGGGCGGCCGTGAAGTACGACCGGGACGGCGACCAGCACTACGACGTGGCGAGCGCGCTGATCAAGTCGATCCGGGGCTCGGACGTGGACGCGGCGCTGCACTACCTGGCGCGGATGATCGAAGCGGGGGAGGACCCGCGGTTCATCGCCCGGCGACTGATGATCTCGGCGAGCGAGGACATCGGGCTGGCGGACCCCACCGCCCTGCCGACGGCGGTCGCCGCCGCCCAGGCGGTTGCGATGATCGGCTTCCCCGAGGCCGCGCTGACCCTCTCGCACGCGACGATCGCCCTGGCCCTGGCGCCCAAGTCGAACACCGCGACCACGGCGATCGGGGCGGCGCTGGCGGACGTACGGGCGGGGCTGGCGGGGCCGGTGCCGGCGCATCTGCGGGACGGGCACTACAAGGGGGCGGCGGCGCTGGGGCATGCGCAGGGGTATGTGTACCCGCACGACGTGCCCGGCGGGATCGCGGCTCAGCAGTATGCGCCGGACAAGATCCATGGGCGGCGGTACTACGAGCCGACGCGGTATGGGGCGGAGGCGCGGTACGCGGACGTGGTCGAACGAGTCCGAGCCCGCCTCCGCGGCGACCACCCCTGACCCCTCCCGGGGCTCCGCCCCGCACCCCGCGCCTCAAACGCCGGCGGGGCTGGAATGCGGGGCCCTTGTCCGGGCCCCGCGCCCCATGCGCCTGGGCGGGCGCACAAGCTTCGGGGGCTCCGCCCCCGGACCCCCGCGCCTCAATCGCCGGCGGGGCTGGAATGCGGGGCTCTTGTCCGGGCCCCGCGCCCCATGCGCCTGGGCGGGCGCACAAGCTTCGGGGGCGGAGCCCCGAAATCCAGCCTCGCCGGCGATTGAGGCGCGAGGGTCCGGGGCGGAGCCCCGAAATCCAGCCCCGCCGGCGATTGAGGCGCGGGGTCCCGGGCGGAGTCCCGAGAGCCGGTCTTGCCGGTGGTCGCGGCGCGGGGTTCGGGGCGAGCCCCGGGTCAGGAGGGTGGGGATGCTGCCTCGAACAGGTGGTGCATGGCCCGGCGCAGGCCGCACACGTCCCGCACCGGCTCGACGAAGTCGAAGCGCGCGTCGAAGGGCCGCGGCCCCGTGACGCGGATGCGCAGGCCCAGCCGGTCCAGTGCCACCGGCACCGCCCGCCCCGCCGCCGCATCCCGCTCCCGGACCCCGAGCAGCCGGGTCAGCCGCTGGACCTGGTCCCCGTGGGAGGCGTGCAGGTGCTGGAGCAGCTCGGCCTCGTGGGCCACGAGCGGGTCCGGCCGGGCCTCGCCGAGCTCCGCGGGATCGACCTGCTCGGCGCCCCACAGGTCGTCGAGCCCGATCTCGCCCACCTCCAGCCGGAGCAGCGCCCAGGCCGGCCGCCCGTACCGGCCGGGCTCGGGGTCCTCGGACAGGGCCTCGGCCGTGCCGAGGATCTCGCCGACCGGATGCCGCTCGGCGAGCAGCATCGCGCAGGCCGCCCGCTCCTCGCCGCGGACCGGGGTCAGCCAGCCCGCGAGCTGCGCACGGGCTCGGATACGATGGGGCACGGACACCGGCGCCACGTCCGTGATCTCGATCACGGCGGGGAGGTCGTCGTCCTGGGCGTGAGCGGCAGCCCTGGCAGCCGCGGATTCCCCGGAAACAAGGAGAATCACGTCCCCGTCCGGGGTGACGGTCCGTGCGACCGGCATCCCTGTCCCGAACTCCTCGGGCTCGCGCGTGTCGTGAGCACCCTGAAGCGTGAGGGATACTGAGGCGTTGGACTCTACGAGGGTTCGTACGCGTTCGGCTCCGGTGAGCTGCCGAACGCCTTCCCTGGGACGCGGCTGACCTTGCTTAACGTCGTCGAAAGCGGATTCCGTTGCACTGGAATCCGAACTGCGATGCGCACTGGGCAGGGGGATCCCATGTGGTCGAGACATTACGTCCTCCTCGCTAAGGTAAGCCTCACCTAACTTACATGGAGGTAGGTTCCCCGTGAACCAGAAGCGACCCAAGGTCAAGAAGTCGCGTGCCCTCGGCATTGCGCTGACCCCGAAGGCCGTCAAGTACTTTGAGGCCCGCCCCTACCCGCCGGGCGAGCACGGCCGTGGCCGCAAGCAGAACTCGGACTACAAGGTCCGTCTGCTGGAGAAGCAGCGTCTGCGCGCGCAGTACGACATCTCCGAGAAGCAGATGGCCCGCGCGTACGACCGCGCCAAGAAGGTCTCCGGCAAGACCGGCGAGGCCCTGGTCGTCGAGCTCGAGCGTCGTCTGGACGCCCTGGTCCTGCGTGCCGGCATCGCCCGCACCATCTACCAGGCCCGCCAGATGGTCGTCCACGGTCACATCGAGGTCAACGGCGGCAAGGTCGACAAGCCGTCGTTCCGCGTGCGTCCCGACGACGTCATCACGGTCCGCGAGCGCAGCCGCGAGAAGCACCCCTTCCAGGTTGCCCGCGAGGGTGGCTACGCCGGTGAGGGCGAGACCCCGCGCTACCTGCAGGTCAACCTGAAGGCCCTGGCCTTCCGCCTGGACCGCGAGCCGAACCGCAAGGAAATCCCGGTCATCTGCGACGAGCAGCTGGTCGTCGAGTACTACGCCCGCTGATGCGGGAGTAGCCACTCACAGGCTGGTCAGCCCGTCGGTTCCCCGGAAGGGGAGCCGGCGGGCTTCCTGCTGTCCGGCACCTGCCCCGGCGCCCCCGGGGCCCGGCCCGCCGCGGCCCTCGGCAGGCGCCGGGCGCGGAACCGCACCGCCCGCTCCACCAGCGGGTCCAGCGGCAGGAGCCGGCCCTCCGCCGCCCGTTCGGCGTAGCCCGCCGCCCCCAGCAGCTCGCCCGCCTGCTGCCGGCAGGCCAGCCGCGGCCCGTTGAAGTACCCCGAGCCGAACAGCTGGAGCCCCACCGACCGCCACAACGCCTCGGCGGCCCCCTGGAGCACCGCCGCCTCCGCCGGGTCCCCCTCGCCCACCGTCACGAGCGCCAGCAGCTCCAGCGCCAGCACCAGGCCCAGCAGGTCGTGGAAGGCGTGGTTGATGCGCACGCACTCCACCAGCAGCCGGCGCGCCTCCGCGCAGTCCCCGCCGCCCAGCGCCGCGTACGCCAGGACGTACAGGGCGTAGGCCCGCGTCCACAGCTCCCCGTGGTCCTCGCAGATCTCCCGCACCTCGTGGCACAGCTCCAGGGCCCCGGGCAGGTCCCCCCGGAAGGCCGTCGCCATGGCCAGCTCCACCTGGCACATGAGCACGTTGCTGTTGAGCTCCCCGGCCCGCCGGTACCGCTCCAGGGCCTCGCCGAGCAGCTCGGCCGCCCGCTCCATGTCGTCCGAGACCAGTGCCAGGCAGCCCAGCCGGTGCACGGCGTAGGCCGCCGCGAGCGGGCTGTCCGCCAGCTCCGCGCCCTCGCGGCACTCGTGCAGGGCGCCGAGCGCCGCCACCGCGTCGCCCTGCAGGCAGGCCACGTACCCGAGCACCCACAGGGCCTTGAGCCGGGAGCCGTCGTGCGCGGTCTCGTGGGCGTCCGGCTCCAGGGCCCGGTCCAGCCAGTGCCGGCCCTCGGACAGCCGCCCGCAGCCGGCCCAGCAGAACCACAGGGTGCCCGCCAGGTACTGGCCGAGGTGGGCCTCCTCCGGGGTGTCCAGGCAGGTCTCCAGCGCCAGCCGCAGGTTCGGCAGCTCCGCGTCCACGAGCGCCGCCACCTCCCGCTGCCGCGGACTGAACCAGTCCAGCTCGCACCAGGTGGCCAGCCCCATGTACCAGTCCCGGTGCCGCCGCCGCAGCCGCCCGGCGTCGCCCTGCGCCGCCAGCCAGTCCGCTCCGTACTCCCGTACGGTGTCCAGCATCCGGTAGCGGGCGCCGGCCGGCCCCTCCTCGCGGACCAGCAGGGACTGGGCCAGCAGTTCGCCCAGCACGTCGAGCAGCTCCTCCGGCGGCAGGTCCGGGCCCCCGCACACGTACTCCGCCGCGTCCAGGTCGAACTGACCGGCGAACACCGACAGCCGCGCCCACAGCAGCCGCTCGGCGGGCGTGCACAGCTCGTGGCTCCAGCCGATCGCCGTCCGCAGCGCCTGGTGGCGGGGGAGCGCCCCGCGGGTCCCGCCCGTCAGCAGCCGGAACCGGTCCTCCAGCCGGGCCAGCACCTGTTCCGCGGACAGCGTGCGCAGCCGGCCCGCCGCCAGCTCCAGGGCCAGCGGGATCCCCTCCAGGCGCACGCAGAGCTCGGCCACCGCCTCGCGGTTGCCCGCGGTGACCTCGAAGCCGGGGGCGGTGGCCGCGGCGCGCAGCACCAGCAGCTCCGCGGCCTCCGCCCCGCCGAGCGGGGCCAGCGGGTAGGTGTGCTCCCCGTCCAGCGCCAGGGGCCGGCGGCCCGCCGCGAGCACCCGCAGCCCGGGGGAGTGCCGCAGCAGCTCGCGGACCAGCTCCGCGCAGGGCTCGACCAGCTGCTCGTAGCCGTCGAGGACGAGCAGCAGCTCGCGACCGGCCAGGTACTCGGCCAGGACGGTGCGCGGCGGCCGGGTGGTGTGGTCCGTCAACCCGAGGGCCTCGCCCAGGGCGTGCCCCAGCAGGTCCGGGTCGCGGACCGCGGACAGCTCGGCGAGCCAGGCGCCGTCGCAGTAGCGTTCCTGCGCCTGCCGTGCGGCACGGACCGCCAGCCGGGACTTCCCGACCCCGCCCACCCCGGTGACCGTCACCAGCCGGGAGCGCTCCAGCAGCCGCGCCAGATCGGCGAGTTCGCGACCCCGCCCGACGAGCTCGTTCAGCTCCGAGGGAAGATTGCCGCACGTCCTTGGTCGCATGGGACACGGAGGGTACTGCTCCGGATGCGCTGCGTACAAGGCGGGCCGTGCGGACCCCGAATTCCGGTACGGGCGGGCAGCCCCGGCGCGATAGGGTCGGGGGAAGACTTTTCGATGTTCAGGGAGCGGTGCAACGTGTCCGGTGGAGAGGTGGCCGGGATCCTCGTGGCCGTCTTCTGGGCGATCCTGGTCTCGTTCCTCGCGGTGGCTCTGGCGAGGCTCGCCCAGACGCTCAAGGCGACCACCCGGCTGGTGGCCGAGGTGACCGAACAGGCCGTGCCGCTGCTGGCGGACGCCTCGACCACGGTCCGCTCCGCCCGCACCCAGCTGGACCGCGTCGACGCCATCGCGAGCGACGTCCAGGAGGTCACCTCCAACGCCTCTGCGCTCTCCTCCACCGTGGCCACCGCCTTCGGCGGCCCGCTGGTGAAGGTCGCCGCCTTCGGCTACGGGGTCCGGCGGGCCCTGGGCCGCGGCGAGGGCGCCGGCTCCGGCGGGGTGCCGCCCCGGGCATCGCGTCGTACCGTGATCGTCGGTCGCACCGTGCCCCCCGCGCGGCGCCGCAAGCAGAAGGACTGAGACCGGGATGTTCCGCCGTACCTTCTGGTTCACCGCGGGCGCCGCCGCCGGCGTGTGGGCCACCACCAAGGTCAACCGCAAGCTCAAGCAGCTGACCCCCGAAAGCCTTGCCGCGCAGGCCGCCGAGAAGGCGGTCGAGGCGGGCCACCGCCTCAAGGACTTCGCGCTCGACGTCAAGGCGGGAATGGCCCAGCGCGAAGACGAGCTGAACGATGCACTCGGGCTGCACCAGGACCCCGAGGCCCTCGCCCCCGCCGACAACGTGCGCGTCCTCCCCGGACAGCAGCGCCGTCTGCGGGCGATCGAGGACAAGAACCACCACCGACCGAAGTACTCGTACAACCGGAATGAGGACCACTGATGGAGTCGGCTGAAATTCGCCGCCGCTGGCTGAGCTTCTTCGAGGAGCGCGGTCACACCGTCGTCCCTTCGGCGTCGCTCATCGCGGACGACCCGACTCTGCTGCTGGTGAACGCGGGCATGGTCCCGTTCAAGCCGTACTTCCTGGGCGAGACCAAGCCGCCGGCCCCGCGCGCCACCAGTGTGCAGAAGTGCGTCCGCACCCCGGACATCGAAGAGGTCGGCAAGACCACCCGACACGGCACGTTCTTCCAGATGTGCGGCAACTTCTCCTTCGGCGACTACTTCAAGGAAGGCGCCATCAAGTACGCCTGGGAGCTGCTGACCAGCTCCGTGGCGGACGGCGGCTACGGCCTGGAGCCGGAGAAGCTCTGGATCACCGTCTACCAGGACGACGACGAGGCCGAGGAGATCTGGCACAACGTCGTCGGCGTCCCGCGCGAGCGGATCCAGCGCCTGGGCAAGAAGGACAACTTCTGGTCCATGGGCGTCCCCGGCCCCTGCGGCCCCTGCTCCGAGATCAACTACGACCGCGGCCCCGAGTTCGGCGTCGAGGGCGGCCCGGCCGTCAACGACGAGCGGTACGTGGAGATCTGGAACCTGGTCTTCATGCAGTACGAGCGCGGCGCCGGCGAGGGCAAGGAGGACTTCCCGATCCTCGGCGACCTGCCCTCCAAGAACATCGACACCGGTCTCGGCCTCGAACGCCTCGCGATGATCCTGCAGGGCGTGCAGAACATGTACGAGACCGACACCCTGCGCGTGGTCATGGACAAGGCCACCGAGCTGACCGGCGTCCGCTACGGCGCCGCGAAGGACACCGACGTGTCGATGCGCGTGGTCGCCGACCACATGCGCACCTCCGTCATGCTCATCGGCGACGGCGTCACCCCCGGCAACGAGGGCCGCGGCTACGTGCTGCGCCGCATCATGCGCCGCGCCATCCGCAACATGCGCCTCATGGGTGCCACCGGCCCCGTGGTCAAGGAGCTCATCGACGTCGTCATCGACACGATGGGCCAGCAGTACCCGGAGCTGATCACCGACCGCAAGCGCATCGAGACCGTCGCGCTCGCCGAAGAGGCCGCCTTCCTCAAGGCCCTCAAGGGCGGCACGAACATCCTCGACACCGCCGTGACCGAGACCAAGGCCGCCGGCGGCACGGTCCTCTCCGGCGACAAGGCGTTCCTGCTCCACGACACCTGGGGCTTCCCGATCGACCTCACCCTGGAGATGGCCGCCGAGCAGGGGCTGTCCGTGGACGAGGCCGGCTTCCGCCGCCTCATGCAGGAGCAGCGCGACCGCGCCAAGGCCGATGCCAGGGCCAAGAAGACCGGCCACGCCGACGTCTCCGCCTACCGCGAGATCGCCGACAGCGCCGGCGCCACCGAGTTCACCGGCTACGCCACCCACCAGGGCGAGTCCACCGTCGTCGGCCTGCTGGTCAACGGCGTCTCCTCGCCCGCCGCCTCCGAGGGCGACGAGGTCGAGGTCGTCCTCGACCGCACCCCCTTCTACGCCGAGGGCGGCGGCCAGCTCGCCGACCAGGGCCGCATCAAGCTCGACTCCGGTGCCGTCATCGAGGTCCGCGACGTCCAGCAGCCGGTTCCGGGCGTCTCCGTGCACAAGGGCTCCGTCCAGGTCGGCGAGGTGACGGTCGGCGCCTCCGCGTACGCCGCCATCGACGTCCGGCGCCGCCGGGCCATCGCCCGCGCCCACTCGGCCACCCACCTGACCCACCAGGCGCTGCGCGACGCCCTCGGCCCGACGGCCGCCCAGGCCGGTTCCGAGAACTCGCCCGGCCGCTTCCGCTTCGACTTCGGCTCCCCGAACGCCGTCCCCGGCTCGGTCCTGACCGACGTGGAGCAGAAGATCAACGACGTGCTCTCCCGCGAGCTCGACGTCACCGCCGAGATCATGAGCATCGACGAGGCGAAGAAGCAGGGCGCCATCGCCGAGTTCGGCGAGAAGTACGGCGAGCAGGTCCGCGTCGTGACCATCGGCGACTTCTCCAAGGAGCTGTGCGGCGGCACCCACGTGGCCAACACCTCCCAGCTGGGCCTGGTGAAGCTGCTCGGCGAGTCCTCCATCGGCTCCGGCGTGCGCCGTGTCGAGGCCCTCGTCGGCGTGGACGCGTACAACTTCCTCGCCAAGGAGCACACGGTCGTCGCCCAGCTCCAGGAGCTGGTCAAGGGCCGTCCCGAGGAGCTCCCGGAGAAGATCGCGGGCATGCTCGGCAAGCTGAAGGACGCCGAGAAGGAGATCGAGAAGTTCCGCGCGGAGAAGGTCCTCCAGGCCGCCGCCGGGCTCGCCGAGAACGCCCAGGACATCCGCGGCACCGCCCTCGTGGTGGGCCAGGTGGCCGACGGGGTCGGCGCCGACGACCTGCGCAAGCTGGTCCTCGACGTCCGCGGCCGCATCCAGGGCGGCCGGCCCGCCGTCGTGGCCCTCTTCACCGTGGCGAACGACCGCCCGCTGACCGTCATCGCCACCAACGAGGCGGCCCGCGAGCTCGGCCTCAAGGCCGGCGACCTGGTCCGCACCGCCGCCAAGACCCTCGGCGGCGGCGGTGGCGGCAAGCCGGACGTGGCCCAGGGCGGCGGCCAGAACGCGGCCGCCGTGCCGGAGGCCATCGCGGCCGTCGAGCGTCTCGTCGTCGAGACGGTCTGATGGGCCTGCGCCGCGGCCGCCGGCTCGCGATCGACGTCGGAGACGCCCGGATCGGGGTCGCCTCGTGCGACCCCGACGGGGTCCTCGCCACGCCGGTGGAGACCGTGCCGGGACGGGACGTCCCGGCCGCCCACCGGCGGCTGCGGCAGCTCGTCGAGGAGTACGAACCCCTGGAGGTCGTGGTCGGACTGCCCCGCTCGCTCAGCGGGCGGGAGGGTCCGGCCGCGGCCAAGGTGCGCGCCTTCGCCACGGAACTCGCCAAGGGCATCAAGCCGGTGGCGGTCCGCCTGGTGGACGAGCGGATGACCACGGTGACGGCGGCCCAGGGACTGCGGGCCTCCGGCAAGAACGCGAAGAAGGGGCGGTCGGTGATCGACCAGGCCGCCGCTGTGATCATCCTTCAGAACGCTCTTGAGACCGAACGGGTATCAGGTAATCCGCCCGGTGAGTGCGTCGAAGTGGTCATCTGATCGCGATACGGTAACGTTCCGCGCAAAGTGGCGGCATTTCGAACAGCCGTCGCCCACGAAAGAGGCGGACCGGGTTGCCGTGGCGTTCGGAGCCGCGGCCGTCGTCTCGCAGCTCTAGGGGACCGATGACTGAGTATGGCCGGGGTTCAGGCCCCGAACCGTGGCACCCGGACGACCCCCTCTACGGGGACCAGGTGTGGCAGGGCCACCAGGACCGGTCCGGGCTGCCGTACGGCGCGCAGCAGCCGGGGTACCCGCAGGAGCTGCACCAGGACCCGCTGACCGCCCCGTACCCGCAGCCGAACGGGCAGTACGGCGAGCAGTACGGCGGCGGGCACCCCGGCCAGTACCCCGACCAGCACCTCCAGCACCAGCCGCAGCACCCCCCGTACGCAGACCAGTACGCAGATCAATACGCCGAGCAGTACGGGCAGCAGCACCCGCAGGTGCCCCCGCAGCAGTACGCCGACCCGCAGCACGGCTACGGGAACCGGCAGCAGGAAGCCGCCGTGCCCGCCGCCGTCCAGTACGGCGGCGGCCCCGGCGCGGGCGGCTGGGACGGCGGGGTCCCCGACGCCTACGGCCAGCAGCCCGCCCCGGGCTACCCCGGTGAGACCCCCGACCTGTACGGGACCGCCGAGGCCTACCCGCCCCCGCAGCCTCCCCACCGCCGCAGCTCCGTGCCCGAGCCCGCCACGGAGTGGCAGGACGAGGACCCCGCGGCCGCCGAGGAGCCCGAGCACGCCTTCTTCTCGGGCGGCGGCAGCGGCGGCGGCGACGGCGAGGACGAGGAGCCCGGGGACCGGGGCCGGGGCGGTTCCGGCGGCGGCCGTCGCGGCGGCCGCACCAAGACCAAGAAGAAGAAGGGCCGCAACGGAGTGGCCTGCCTGTTCGTCTCGCTCGTCCTCGTGGGCGGGGTGGGCGGCATCGGCTGGTACGGCTACTCCTTCGTGAAGGCGCGCTTCGGCGCCCCCGAGGACTACGCGGGCGCCGGCACGGGCTCCGCCGAGATCGAGATCCCCAAGGGCGCGAGCCTGGCCCAGATGGGCGGGATCCTCAAGGACGCGAACGTGGTCAAGAGCGTGGACGCCTTCGTGGCGGCGGCCCAGCAGCACGCGACGAAGGGGCTGGGCATCCAGCCGGGCCTGTACTCGCTGAAGAAGGAGATGTCGGCGGCCGCGGCGGTGGAGATGATGGTCAACCCGTCGAACATCCACGCCCTGGACGTCAACCCCGGCGAGCGCAACATCAAGGTCTACGAAAAGATCGACCAGAAGCTCAAGAAGCCCGAAGGCACCACGCGCGAGATCGCGAAGAAGCAGTGGAAGAGCTTCGGGCTGCCGGCCTGGGCGGCCAACGTGCCCAACGTGAAGGACCCGCTGGAGGGCTTCCTCTATCCCGGCCGCTACGACCTCGGCAAGGACGTCCAGCCGGAGAAGCTGCTGCGGCAGATGGTCGCGCGCGCCAACGCCGCCTACTCGGGCGAGGACCTGGAGGCGCAGGCCAGGCGGCTGGGCGTCAAGAGCCCCATGGACGTGGTGACCATCGCGAGCCTCGTCCAGGCCGAGGGCCGCTACAAGCGCGACTTCGACAAGATCGCGCGCGTCATCTACAACCGCCTGAAGCCGGGGAACACCGAGACGTACGGCCTCCTCGACTTCGACTCCACGGTCAACTACATCAAGGGCCAGAGCACCCTCGACGTGGGTGCGGTGGACTCCCTGCGCAAGATCTCGGACCCGTACAACACCTACAAGATCCACGGTCTGCCCCCCGGCCCGATCTCGAACCCGGGCGCCGAGGCCCTGCACTCCGCCCTCAACCCGGCCTCCGGGCCCTGGTACTACTTCGTCTCCGTCAGCTCCGAGAAGACCCTGTTCGCCACCACGAACGCGGAGCACGAGAAGAACCGGCGCGAGTACGAGAAGGGCCGGTCCGGGTCCCAGTGACCCGCGCTGCCGGGGGCGCCCGCCCCCGGCAGCCCCGCCGCCGGCGCGAATCCCGCAGGGGTACTCTCATGCGGTGAACTCGCTGACTGACCCTCCGATCCGACGGGCCGCAGTGCTCGGTTCCCCCATCGAGCACTCCCTCTCGCCGGTGCTGCACCGCGCGGCCTACCGGGAGCTGGGGCTCGACGGCTGGTCGTACGACCGGTTCGAGATCGGCGAGGCCGCCCTGCCGGAATTCGTGGCGGGGCTCGGTCCCGAGTGGGCAGGGCTCTCGCTCACCATGCCCCTCAAGCGGGTGGTCATCCCCCTGCTCGACGAGGTCAGCGAGACCGCGGCCGCCGTCGAGGCCGTGAACACCGTCGTCTTCACCGGGGACGGCCGCCGGGTCGGGGACAACACCGACATCCCCGGCATCGTCTCGGCCCTGCGCGAGCGGGGCGTGGACGAGGTGGAGTCCGCCGCCGTGCTCGGTGCCGGGGCCACCGCGTCCTCCGCCCTGGCCGCCCTCGCCCGCATCTGCACCGGCGAGGTCACCACGTACGTGCGCAGCAGGGCCCGCGCCGCCGAGATGCGGGAGTGGGGCGAGCGGCTGGGCATATCCGTGCGCACCGCCGACTGGTCCGAGGCCGCCCGGGCGCTGGACGCGCCCCTGGTGATCGCCACCACCCCGGCCGGGACCACCGACGCGCTCGCCGCCGCCGTGCCCGAGCGGCCCGGCACCCTCTTCGACGTGCTCTACGAGCCCTGGCCGACCGCGCTGGCGGCGGCCTGGGCCGGCCGGGGCGGCCGACTCGTCGGCGGCCTCGACCTGCTGGTCCACCAGGCGGTCCTCCAGGTGGAGCAGATGACCGGCCGACCCGGACCGCTCGCCGCGATGCGGGCGGCGGGGGAGACCGCGCTCGCCGCCCGCTAGGCTCGGCCCGGCGACCGCACCGAGGTGTCCAAGGGCCGGACGCGCGTCCGATAGTTGGACCGGAGATCGGTCCACCCGCCCGGACGTGGGAGGATCGGGGCAGGCGGGCCAGGCCGCGCACCCGGTCGCGCCCCAGTAGTTCCGGCGCGAGCATGAGGAGCATCGTTGAGCAGGTTGCGTTGGCTGACCGCAGGGGAGTCCCACGGGCCCGCACTGGTCGCGACGCTGGAGGGTCTTCCCGCCGGCGTCCCGGTCACCACTGAGCTGGTGGCCGACCACCTGGCCCGGCGGCGGCTGGGCTATGGCCGCGGTGCCCGCATGAAGTTCGAGCAGGACGAGGTGACCTTCCTCGGCGGCGTCCGCCACGGGCTCTCCCTCGGCTCCCCGGTGGCCGTCATGGTCGGCAACACCGAGTGGCCCAAGTGGGAGAAGGTCATGTCGGCCGACCCGGTCGACCCGGCCGAGCTCAAGGAGACGGGCCGCAACGCCCCCCTGACCCGCCCCCGCCCCGGCCACGCCGACCTCGCGGGCATGCAGAAGTACGGCTTCGACGAGGCCCGGCCGATCCTGGAGCGCGCCAGCGCCCGGGAGACCGCCGCCCGCGTCGCGCTCGGTGCCGTGGCCCGCTCCTTCCTCAAGGAGGCCGCCGGCATCGAGATCGTCTCGCACGTGGTGGAACTGGCCGGGGCCAAGGCCCCGTACGGGGTCTACCCGACCCCCGCCGACGTGGAGAAGCTCGACGCCGACCCGGTGCGCTGCCTCGACGCCGACGCCTCGAAGGCGATGGTCGCGGAGATCGACCAGGCCCACAAGGACGGGGACACCCTCGGCGGCGTGGTCGAGGTCCTCGCCTACGGGGTGCCGGTCGGCCTCGGCTCCCACGTGCACTGGGACCGCCGGCTCGACGCCCGCCTCGCCGCCGCCCTCATGGGCATCCAGGCGATCAAGGGCGTCGAGGTCGGCGACGGCTTCGAGCTGGCCCGCGTACCCGGCTCCAAGGCGCACGACGAGATCGTGGCCACGCCCGAGGGCATCAAGCGCACCAGCGGCCGCTCCGGCGGCACCGAGGGCGGCCTGACCACCGGCGAACTGCTGCGCGTGCGCGCCGCCATGAAGCCGATCGCGACCGTCCCGCGGGCCCTCGCCACGATCGACGTCGCCACCGGCGAGGCGGCCGCGGCCCACCACCAGCGCTCCGACGTCTGCGCCGTACCTGCGGCCGGCATCGTGGCCGAGGCCATGGTGGCGCTCGTGCTGGCCGACGCGGTCGTGGAGAAGTTCGGCGGCGACTCGGTCGCCGAGAGCCGCCGCAACGTGCAGTCCTACCTCGACCACCTGCAGATCCGGTGACCGGCGGGCCTCGCGTGGTGCTCGTCGGGCCCATGGGGTCCGGCAAGTCCACGGTGGGCGCCCTGCTCGCGGAGCGGCTGGGCGCCCCCTACCGGGACACCGATGCGGACATCGTCGCGGCCCAGGGCCGCGAGATCTCCGAGATCTTCGTCGACGAGGGCGAACCGTACTTCCGCGAGCTGGAGCGGGAGGCGGTCCGCCGCGCCCTCGCCGAGCACACCGGCGTGCTGGCCCTCGGCGGCGGCGCGGTCCTCGACGAGGGCACCCGGGCCCTGCTGTCCGGCCTGCCCGTCGCCTACCTCTCGATGGACGTCGAGGAGGCGGTGCGCCGGGTCGGCCTGGGCGCCGCCCGCCCGCTGCTCGCCGTCAACCCGCGCCGCCAGTGGCGCGAGCTGATGGAGGCCCGCCGCCACCTGTACACCGAAGTCGCGCGGGTCGTCGTGGCCACCGACGACCGCACCCCCGAAGAGGTCGCCCAGGCGGTCCTCGACGCACTGGAGCTGAAGGACGTATGACGGACCAGGTGACCCGGATCCACGTCGGCGGCAGCGCCGGACACGATCCGTACGAGGTGCTGGTCGGCAGGCAGCTGCTCGGCGAGCTCGGCACCCTGATCGGCACCCGGGCCCAGCGGGTGGCCGTGATCCACCCCGAGGCCCTCGCCGAGACCGGCGAGGCGCTGCGGGCCGATCTGGCCGACCAGGGCTACGAGGCCGTCGCCATCCAGGTGCCGAACGCCGAGGAGGCCAAGACCGCCGAGGTGGCCGCCTACTGCTGGAAGGCGCTCGGCCAGTCCGGCTTCACCCGCACCGACGTGATCGTCGGCGTGGGCGGCGGCGCCACCACGGACCTCGCGGGCTTCGTCGCGGCCACCTGGCTGCGCGGGGTGCGCTGGATCGCGGTCCCGACCACCGTGCTCGCGATGGTCGACGCGGCGGTCGGCGGCAAGACCGGCATCAACACGGCCGAGGGCAAGAACCTCGTCGGCGCCTTCCACCCGCCGGCCGGAGTGCTCTGCGACCTGGCGGCGCTGGAGTCGCTGCCGGTCCACGACTACGTCAGCGGCCTCGCGGAGATCATCAAGGCCGGCTTCATCGCCGACCCGGTGATCCTCGACCTGATCGAGGCGGACCCGGAGGCGGCCCGCACCCCGGCCGGACCGCACACCTCCGAGCTGATCGTGCGCTCCATCCAGGTCAAGGCCGACGTGGTCTCCAGCGACCTCAAGGAGTCCGGACTCCGCGAGGTCCTGAACTACGGCCACACCCTCGCGCACGCCATCGAGAAGAACGAGCGCTACAAGTGGCGGCACGGCGCGGCCGTCTCGGTGGGCATGGTCTTCGCCGCCGAGCTGGGCCGGCTGGCCGGCCGGCTCGACGACGCCACCGCCGACCGGCACAAGGCGGTCCTGGCCTCCGTGGGCCTGCCGCTGACCTACCGCGGCGACCAGTGGCCCAAGCTGCTGGAGACCATGAAGGTCGACAAGAAGTCCCGCGGAGACCTGCTGCGCTTCATCGTCCTCGACGGGCTGGGCAAGCCGACCGTCCTGGAGGGCCCGGACCCGGCCGTGCTCTTCGCCGCGTACGGCGAGGTCTCCGCGTGACCCGCCGGGTGCTCGTGCTGAACGGCCCCAACCTGGGCCGGCTCGGCTCCCGCGAGCCCGACGTGTACGGGGCCACCTCGTACGCCGGCCTGGTCGAGGCCTGCACGGCCCTCGGCGAGGAGCTCGGCTTCGAGGCCGAGGTCCGCGAGACCAACGACGAGGGCGAGCTGGTCCGCTGGCTGCACGAGGCGGCGGACGGCCGGATCCCGGTGGTCATCAACCCCGGCGCCTTCACGCACTACTCGTACGCGATGAGGGACGCGGCGGCGCAGCGCACCGCCCCGCTGATCGAGGTGCACATCTCGAACCCGTACGCGCGGGAGGAGTTCCGCCACACCTCGGTCATCGCGGCCGTGGCCAGTGGAACCGTGGCGGGCTTCGGGATCGGCTCCTACCGGCTGGCGCTGCGGGCGCTGGCCGAGGAGCTCGACGCCTGACCGGACCTGACCGGACCGGCCCCGGCACCCGCCGGGGCCGGTCCCTTCCGGCCATCGCCGGAGCCCGGGCACTTCGGATCGCCCCCGCCCGTTCACAGCGAGACGGCCGGGGGCGATAACGTTCCTGCATCGTTTGTGAAGAAGCAGCGGGCGCGAGACGGAGTGGCACCGAATGCAGCATGCAGTGGGCGGGTGGGGTCAGCCGGGACATCATCCTGGACCGCACCCCGGCGTTCCGGTAGCGCCGGCCGGTCCGTCCGCGGGCGGCTGGACGGCCCCGCCGGTGCCCCCGCCGGCGATGCTGCCGCCGATGCCGCAGCCCGTGCCGGACGCCACCGGGCACGTGGCCCTGCCCCCGGCCGCGGCCGGCACCCGCGGCGCCACCCTCGCGGTCCTGCTGATCGGCCCGGCGGGCGCGGGGAAGACCACCGTGGCCCGGCACTGGGCGAGCACCCGCCCGGTGCCCACCGCCCACATCAGCCTCGACGACGTCCGCGAATGGGTCGTCTCCGGCTTCGCCGACCCGCAGTCCGGCTGGAACGACCACTCCGAGGCCCAGTACCGGCTGGCCCGCCGCACCTGCGGGTTCGCCGCCCGCAACTTCCTCGCCAACGGGATCTCCTGCATCCTCGACGACGCCGTCTTCCCCGACCGGCCGGTGGTCGGCCTCGGCGGCTGGAAGCGGCACGTCGGCCCCGGGCTGCTCCCGGTGGTCCTGCTGCCCGGCCTGGAGATCGTCCTGGAGCGCAACGCCGAGCGGAGCGGCAACCGGCGCCTGTCCGACGAAGAGGTCGCCCGCATCCACGGCCGCATGGCGGGCTGGTACGGCTCCGGCCTCCCGATCATCGACAACTCCCACCACGACGTGGAAGCCACCGCCCGAGCCCTCGACGAAACCCTGGCCCGAGCCATATCCGCCCCACCGGGCTGGTGAAGCCCGGCCCGCGGTCAACGGGCGGCGCCCCGCAACGGCGCCCGCCAGCGGGGAGCGGAACCCGAAGCGGAGGGACGAGCCGCACGCACCCCGTCCGGACGCGCTCAACAGGCCGCCCGGCGGGGGCACTCGTACGCTCGTGACATGTCAGAGGTGTACGCGGCCCGTCGTGGCCTGCTCCGAGACCGCTGCAACGCCGCGGGCAGCACGGCCGCCCTCATCTCGCGCCCCGCGAACGTCCGCTACCTGGCAGGCGCCGCGCCACGCGACGCGGTCCTGCTCGTCGGCCCCGGCGAGGACGTGCTGTTCTGCGCCGGGAACCCCACCGGGGAGCCCGAAGAGGGCCGGCTCGACGAACTCCTGCGCTGCACCGTCCTGCCCGCCACCGCGGCCGACCCGGCCGTCGCGGCCGCCGACGCCGCCGCCGCGGGGCGCGCCGACTCCCTGGCCGTCGAGGAACACCACCTGACCGTGGCGCGCCACCGCGCCATGGGCTCGGTGGCCCCCCGGCTGCGCCTCGCCGACCTCGGAACCGCCGTGGAACAGCAGCGGCTGGTCAAGGACGAGGAGGAGATCGCCTGCCTGCGGATCGCCGCGGAGATCGCCGACCAGGCGCTCGGCGAGCTGCTGGAGTCCATCCTCGTCGGCCGCACCGAACGGCATCTGGCACTGGAACTGGAACGCCGGCTGGTCGACCACGGCGCCGACGGCCCTGCGTTCCCCACCTCGGTGGGCACCGGCCCGCATTCCGGCCGCCAGGGCCACCGCCCCACCGACCGGCGGGTCGAGGAGGGCGACTTCCTCTCCGTCTGCCTGGGCGCGAACTACCGCGGCTACCGCTGCGAGATCGGCCGCACCTTCGTCATCGGGACCACTCCCGCGGACTGGCAGATCGAGCTGTACGACCTGGTGTTCGCCGCGCAGCGGGCCGGCCGGGAAGCCCTCCTGCCGGGGGCCGCGTACCGCGACGTGGACCGCGCGGCGCGGCAGGTCGTCGACTCCGGTGGGCACGGGGAGGCCCTCCCGCCGCTGGTGGGGCACGGGGTCGGACTCGAAATCCACGAGGACCCGCAGTTGGCACCTGCCGCAATGGGTAAACTGGACGCTTGCGTGCCGGTCACCGTCGAACCGGGAGTACACCTCCCGGGCCGGGGCGGCGTCCGGATCGTTGACACGCTCGTCGTACGCCCCGAGGCGGACGGCGGACCCGAGCTACTCACCATTACGACCAAGGAGCTGCTCGCGCTCTAGCTTCGGCTGGGCGCGCACCCGCGGTCTTTCAGTCCAGGAGATTTGGCAACCGTGGCTTCCACGAACGACCTCAAGAACGGCATGGTGCTCAAGCTCGACGGGGGCCAGCTCTGGTCCGTCGTCGAGTTCCAGCACGTCAAGCCCGGCAAGGGCCCGGCCTTCGTGCGCACCAAGCTCAAGAACGTGCTGTCCGGCAAGGTCGTCGACAAGACCTTCAACGCGGGTGTGAAGGTCGACACGGCCACCATCGACCGCCGCGACATGCAGTTCTCCTACATGGACGGCGAGTACTTCGTCTTCATGGACATGGAGACCTACGACCAGCTGATGGTCTCGCGCGCCGCCGTCGGCTCCGCCGCCAACTTCCTCATCGAGGGCTTCACCGCCTCCGTGGCCCAGCACGAGGGCGAGGTGCTCTACGTGGAGCTCCCGGCCGCCGTCGAGCTGACCGTCCAGCACACCGACCCGGGCGTGCAGGGCGACCGCTCCACCGGTGGCACCAAGCCCGCCACCCTGGAGACCGGCCACGAGATCCAGGTCCCGCTCTTCATCACCACCGGTGAGAAGATCAAGGTCGACACCCGCACCAGCGACTACCTCGGCCGGGTGAACAGCTAACCGTGGCTGCCCGGAGCAACGCGCGCAAGCGCGCCTTCCAGATCCTCTTCGAGGCCGACCAGCGCGGGGTCCCCGTGCGGGAGGTCCTCGCGGACTGGATCCGCCACTCCCGGTCGGACGACCGGCAGCCGCCGGTCAACGCGTTCACCATGGACCTCGTCGAGGGGTACGCCGACAAGGTGAACCGCATCGACGAGCTGATCGCCACCTACGCGGTGGACTGGGACCTGGACCGCATGCCGGTCGCGGACCGGAACATCCTGCGTCTCGGTGCCTACGAGCTGATCTGGGTGGACGACACCCCGGACGCCGTGGCCATCGACGAGGCGGTCCAGCTCGCCAAGGAGTTCTCCACCGACGACTCCCCGACGTTCGTGAACGGGCTGCTGGCCCGCTTCAAGGACCTGAAGCCGAGCCTCCGCCGGGGCGAATAGCCCGTACGGGTGAGGCGGCATGGGGAAGGGGGGGGGGGGGGAGGTGGGGTGCCGGAAGGGTCGTGCTGCCGACAGGGGGGGAAGAAAAACCAAGGGGGGGGGGGGGGGGGGGGGGGTCAGATAACGAGGAGG
>NZ_JBVIDV010000005.1:208575-379056 GCF_055572195.1 Streptomyces sp. NPDC030809 | reverse complement strand
ACGCCCGGTTACATTCCGAACCCGGAAGCTAAGCCTTTCAGCGCCGATGGTACTGCAGGGGGGACCCTGTGGGAGAGTAGGACGCCGCCGAACAACCCGCCCTTTTAGCTCAGTCGGTAGAGCGTCTCCATGGTAAGGAGAAGGTCAACGGTTCGATTCCGTTAAAGGGCTCCGAGGAAAAGGCCCCCGCCATCTGGCGGGGGCCTTTTTGCGTTTTCAGGCCGGGGGAACGACGTGGAACGCGCGGATCACCGGTCGTACGTGAAAAGGCGGCTGCGGGCCGCTTCCACGCTGATCCCCAGACCGGTGGCGATGCGCTCGGCCGGCACCTCGTCCTGGCCGAGGTAGCGGGAGGCCGCCCGGCCGATCCGGGCGGCGGTGCGCTCCAGGGCGGCCGCGGCGCGCAGGGCTGCGAGCGGGCCGGTGTCGGCGAGGGCTTCGAGTGCCGTGTCCACGTGCCGGAGCAGCTCCGCCACCTGCTCGGGCAGCGGTACGGCCCGGGCCTCGACCTCGGCGATGTGGTGCCGCCAGTCCCCCAGCGGGCCTTCGAGGTCGGTGGAGTAGGGCGGGAGGGGGTTGCCGGCGACCTCGTCCCAGTCGATGGGGTACTGCTCCGCTCCCCGCCACCCGCACGAGCAGGCCGCTCGTACCGCCGAGGCCTTCGGGGCGCCCAGACTGCCGTCGTAGTCCCACCAGTCCGTGCTGGTGTGGATCTCGGGGCCGCTGTCCACGTCGTAGAAGATGGGTTTCGGCTCGCTCCCGTCGGCGAGGACGGCGACGGGCCGCCCGTCGTGCTCGTCGGCGAACTCGCTGGTCTGCCACATCCTGCACCCCTTGTCCCCGGACCTGCGCCGCACGGTTCCCGGTAACGACGATGCCGCATACCGGTACCCGTGCGGGGCCCGTTTCGGGAAAGGGCCCCCGGTTTACCCGTATGCGGCATCCGTCGCGGAAGGCGGCGCGGCTACCACCAGTAGGCGGGGTACCTCGGTGCGGACCGGCGTACGCGCGAAGCGGCGTAGCCCGTCAGGACGAGGAGCACCGTGGAGGCGAACAGCAGCGGCACGAAGCGTGCGGGGTCCGGGGACTGGAGCACGATGATCACGGCGGTCGCGCAGGCCGGCGAGTGCGGGGTACGGGCCGCCATGTTGAACGCGAGGGTGAGGCCCGCGGCGAGGGCGGCAGCCCAGGCGCTGCTGCCGGCTCCCGCGAGGACGCCGAAGCCGGTGGCGGCGCCCAGCAGGTGGCCGAAGATCACGCTGCGCGGCTGTGCCAGGGGCAGCGTGGGCGCGCTGTGCACCAGCGCCGCGCTGGCCGCCAGGGGCGGTATGAGGACCGGCTCGTGGATCGCCGCTCCGATGGCGACGAGCCCCAGCAGGACGGCCGTCGCAGCGCTGATGCTGTGGAAGGCGGCCGCCGGGGTGGGCCGGGCCGGGGGACGACCGGCAGGCCGCCGCCGGGTCGGGGCGTCGCCTGACAGGGCGGGGTCGGGGGCGAGGACGGACGGGGGAGTGTCGGCCGACACGGGGTGCGGGACGGGTGCCGCTTCGGTGCTCATGCGCGGTGTTTTCCTGAGCAGGGCGGCCGAGCGGCCGCGGGGGCAGGACAGGAGAGCGGGGACGGCCGCACCGGTACGACCCTATCCGCCCCTTTCCGCCCGGCCGGATCCGGGGTGGGTGAAACCCGGACGATCTCCCGTCGCGGCCCCGCCCCCCGGCCCCGCCCCCCGGCCCGGGCTGCAGGCCGAGGGGTGAGTGCTGTGACCGGTCAGCTGTCGTGCGCCGCGCGGCGGATCGCGTCGAGGGCGAGTGCGACGTCCTCGTCCGTGGTGGACCAGTTGCTGACCGAGATGCGCATGACCCGCCGGCCGTGCCAGGTCGAGCCGCTGATCCACACGGTTCCGTCCGCGAGCAGCCGGTCCAGGACCCGGTCCGTACGTTCGTCCCCGCCGAACGTGGCGCAGACCTGGGTGAACACCACGTCGTTCAGGACGGTCGCGCCCTCGATCGCCGCGATGCCCTCGGCGAAGGCGCAGGCGTGCCGGCACAGCCGGTCCACGAGCTCGGCCACTCCGGACCGGCCGAGGGAGCGGAGCGCGGCCCAGACGGGGACGGCCCGGCCTCGCCGGGAGAGCTCGGGCACCTTGTCTGACGGGTCGCCCTGCTCGTGGAGGATCAGGTAGTCGCCGTGCAGGCCCATGGAGGCCCGGACGGCCGAGGGGTCGCGCACGATGGCGAGGCCGCAGTCGTACGGGACGTTCAGGGTCTTGTGGGCGTCCGTGGCCCAGGAGTCGGCCTCGGCGCAGCCCGCCATCAGGGGCGCGTGGCGGGGGGAGGCGGCTGCCCAGAGCCCGAAGGCACCGTCCACGTGCACCCAGGCGTCGGCCTCGCGGGCGGCCCGGACCGCGTCGGTGAACGGGTCGAAGGCGCCGGAATGGATCTCCCCGGCCTGCAGGACCACGAGGGTCGGGCCCGAAGGCCCGGCCGCGAGGGCCCGCCGCAGGGCGCGGGGGTCCATGCGGCCCTGGGCGTCGGCCTCCACCAGCTCGGGTTCGCCCAGGCCGAGGTAGCGCAGGGCCAGGTCCACGGCCATGTGCCGGTGCGCTCCGGCGATGGTGCGGACGGGCGGTCCGCCGGCGAGACCGTCGTGGGCAGCGTCCCAGCCGGCGCGGCGCAGCACCGTGTCCCGCCCGGCGGCGAGGCAGGTGAAGTTCGCGGTCGTGGCGCCCGTGGTGAAGCCGACGGCGCTGCCGCCGGGCAGGCCGAGCAGGTCGAGCAGCCAGGCGCTCGCCACCTCCTCGACGGCGGCGTACGCGGGAGCGGCGGCCCGCAGGACGCAGTTCTGGTCCCACGCGCTGACCAGCCAGTCCGCGGCCAGGGCGGCCGGTTCGCTGCCGCCGATCACGAACCCGTAGAACCGGCCGCCCGGGAAGGCCGTGAGCCCCGGATCGCAGGCCTCGGCGAGCAGGTCGACGACGGTGGCGGGCGGGCTGGGGCCGTCCGGCAGACGGGTGCCGAGGGCCCGTACCACCTCTTCGACCGAGGCGGTCGCGGGCACCCGGCGGTCCGCCAGGCCCGCCAGCCAGGCGAGGGCGTGCCCGTACGCCTGTCGGAGCGCAGCCTCGCGCGCGTCCATATTCGGACTATGCGACTGGTGGAGCGGCTGTGCAAACCGCCCGGGCGCACACCGGCCCGGCTCAGTCCACGAGCACCCCCGGGTTGAGGATGCGGTGCGGGTCGAGGGCGTCCTTCGCGGCCCGCAGCACGAGGGCGAACGGTTCGGGGCGCTGCCGGTCGTAGGCCGTGCGGTGGTCTCGGCCGACGGCGTGGTGGTGGGTGATGGTGGCCCGGTGGCGGTGGAGGACCTCGCTCGCGACGGCCTTGAGCTCGTCCCAGACGGCCGCCTCGTCCCCGGGCCGGCCCGCGGCGAGGACGGTGAAATAGGGGGCCGCCCCATCCGGGTAGACGTGCGTCAGGCGGCAGTTGACCAGCGCGGGGTGCCCGGTGGCCTTGAGTGCCGCGGCCCCGACCTCGGTGCGGACCGCGTCGATGAGTGCCGGGATACGGTCCCAGGTCGCGGCGGTCTCGAAGGTCTCGGCCACCGCACCCATGCGGGCCAGGCCGTCGCGGAGGTAGGGCATCCGGAGGAACGCGGACCGCCAGGCGCCCACGGCCGCGTCGCCGTCCCCGCGCCGGCCGTCTCCGCCCCTGCCGTCCGCCTGCCGTCCGGCGGCCGTCCCGCCACCCGCGCCGGGCCCGGACCCCGCCGCGGCCCCTGCCGTGTCGGCGCCCGAGCCGGCGGTCCCGTCGCGCCGTCCGCCGCAGGACAGGGCGATCCCGACGGCCTGGTCCAGCCGTGCGGTCACGGGTGCCTCGGCGGATTCGAAGCCCAGGACGAGCACGGCGGAGCCGTCCTGCGCCGCGCCGGACAGTGCGGCCTCCCCGGCGTCCAGCAGGCGGCAGTTGGCGGGGGAGAGGTCGGACTGGGCGAGGGTGCGCACGGCCCTGAGGGCATCGGCGAACCTCCTGAAGGTGACGGCGGCGGAGGCCTTGTGGCGGGGGCGCTCCTGGAGGCGGACCCAGGCCTCGGTGATGATGCCGAGGGCCCCCTCGGAGCCGAGGAACAGGCGGTCGGGCGAGGGACCGGCTCCGGATGCGGGCAGCCGCCACGAACTGCTCGTGCCGACCGGGGTGACGACGCGCATGGACTGCACGAACTCGTCGATGTGCGTGCGGCCGGTGGCGTAGTGCCCGCCGGCCCGCGTGGCGAGCCAGCCGCCGAGGGTGGAGAACTCGAAGCTCTGCGGGAAGTGCCGCAGGGTCAGGCCCTGCGGCCGGAGCTGGTCCTCCAGGGCCGGGCCGAGGGCGCCGGCCTGGATCCTGGCCGCCCGTCCCTCCGTGTCGATCTCCAGGACCCGGTCCATGGCGGTGAGGTCGAGGGAGAGCACGGCCCGGTGGGCCTCGCCGCGGTACTCCACGCCTCCGGTGACCGAGGAGCCGCCGCCGTAGGGGATCACGGCCACCTGCTGCTCGCCGGCCCAGTCCAGGAGGTCGGTGACGCCCTGCTCGTCCACGGGGCGGGCGACGAGGTCGGGTATCCGGCCCGGGCGTCCGCGCAGGGCCCGGGCCACGTCGCGGTAGGCCTTGCCCATGGCGTGGGCGGCGCGGTCCGCGGGATCGGAGCGGACCAGGTGGGCGAGGCTGCGCGGGGCTTCCACCGCGGGTCGGCCGATGGGCAGGTCGCGGACACGCGGCACCGGGAGCGGGCGGGCGAGGGTGCCGGGGAGCAGGGCGCCCAGCGCCGCGCATTCGGCGTCGTCGGGGTGTGCGTCGGCCCAGCCCCAGCCCCACCAGGAGCGGGTGCGGGGGGTGTGCCGTGTGGTGCCGGTCATGGGTGAGCTCCACAGGTCGCAGGAATTTACCACGGGGTAAATTACCTACTGATAATATTGCTCCATGGCAATCCCACCTTCGAAAGCCGGCACCAAGGGGGTCCCCCGGGAGCTCCGTCGGCAGCAGATGCTGGAGGCGGCGACGGAGGAGTTCGGAACCCGCGGCTACGCGGCCGCCTCCCTCTCCGGGATCGCCGCGCGCGTGGGCGTCACCAAGACGCTGCTGCACCAGTACTTCGGGACCAAGGAGGACCTGTACCTCGCCTGCCTGGTCCCGGTGGGCGACCGCCTGCTCGACGCGATCCGCACGGCGATGGGCCCGGACGCCGTCGCCCCGCACACCCCGCTGCGGGTGCTCGACGCCCTCTTCACCGCTCTGGAGGGGCGGCGGGAGGCCTGGTTCGTGCTGTACGACGCCTCGCTGCCGCGGGGCGGCGAGGCCGAGCGGCGGGCCTCGGCCTACTGGTCGGCCATCGACGGGCTTGCGGCCGGGGGTACGGCGGAGCTGCTGCGGGCGGCCGGTTCGGCCGATCCGCTGGATGCGGACGCGCTCATGTACGTGTGGCGGGACCTGGTCGCCACCCTGGTCCGCTGGTGGGTCAAGCATCCGGAGCAGAGCCCGGCGGAGATGACGCAGCGCTGCGCCCGCCTGTTCGCGGCGGCGGCCACTCTGGCGCCCGGTGGGCCCGCGGAGCTCGGGGTGGCCCGCCTCCCCGGCCGGTCATAAGGCTTCCTTATGGGGTCATAAAGAGAACCTGGGTGCCGAGTTAGGCAAGCCTTAGTTTAGGGTTTCCTTGATCACGCTGTACCTCCGAAGGGAATCCTCCATGCCTCGCCCCCTGCGCGTAGCCATCGTCGGCGCCGGCCCCGCCGGGATCTACGCCGCCGATGCGCTGCTCAAGTCCGAGGCAGCCGCCGAACCCGGGGTGTCCATCGACATCTTCGAGCGGATGCCCGCCCCCTTCGGTCTGATCCGCTACGGGGTGGCCCCCGACCACCCGCGCATCAAGGGCATCATCACCGCCCTGCACCAGGTGCTCGACAAGCCGCAGGTCCGCCTCTTCGGGAACGTCGACTACCCCACCGACATCTCGCTCGACGACCTGCACTCCCTCTACGACGCCGTGATCTTCTCCACGGGTGCCACCGCCGACCGTGCGCTGGACATACCCGGCATCGGCCTCGACGGCTCGTACGGCGCGGCCGACTTCGTCTCCTGGTACGACGGCCACCCCGACGTGCCGCGCACCTGGCCGCTCGATGCGGAGAAGGTCGCCGTGCTCGGCGTCGGCAACGTGGCCCTCGACGTGGCGCGCATCCTCGCGAAGACCGCCGACGAACTGCTGCCCACCGAGATCCCGCCGAACGTCTACGACGGGCTCAAGGCCAACAAGGCCCTGGAGGTGCACGTCTTCGGCCGCCGCGGCCCGGCGCAGGCCAAGTTCAGTCCGATGGAGCTGCGCGAGCTCGACCACTCGCCCAGCATCGAGGTCATCGTCAACCCCGAGGACATCGACTACGACGAGGGCTCGATCACGGCCCGCCGCTCCAACAAGCAGGCCGACATGGTCGCCAAGACCCTGGAGAACTGGGCGATCCGGGACACCGGCGACCGCCCGCACAAGCTGTTCCTGCACTTCTTCGAATCGCCCGCCGAGATCCTCGGCGAGGACGGCCGGGTGACCGGCCTGCGCACCGAGCGCACCGCGCTCGACGGCACCGGGAACGTCAAGGGCACCGGCGAGTTCACCACCTGGGACGTCCAGGCGGTCTACCGGGCCGTGGGCTACCTGTCGGACGAGCTCCCCAAGCTCCCCTGGGACGTCGAGTCCGGCACGGTCCCCGACGAGGGCGGCCGCGTGATCGAGGCGGGCCGCCCCATGCCTTCCACGTACGTCACCGGCTGGATCCGCCGCGGCCCGATCGGGCTCATCGGCCACACCAAGGGCGACGCGAACGAGACGGTGGCCAACCTGCTGGCCGACCACGCCGAAGGCCGCCTCCGCACCCCGGCCGCCCCCGCACCGGAGGCCGTGGACGCCTTCCTCGCCGACCGCGGGGTCCGCTACACCACCTGGGAGGGCTGGTACCGCCTGGACGCGGCGGAAAAGGCGCTGGGTGAACCGCAGGGCCGCGAGCGCGTGAAGATCGTCGAACGCGAGGACATGCTCAAGGCCAGCGGGGCCTGAGGGGCTCCGTGCGTCCCGTCCGGCCTTCGACGGCGCGGTCGGACGGGTCGTTCTCCTGAGTGCCCGTCAGGGGCGGCGGGCGGGAGCGGTGCTGACGACGAGGGCGTCACCCACGAGCTGGACGCTGCGGGCCAGGCGCTGGAGCTGCTGGAGTTCGACCGCGTACATCCTGATCGAGTTCTCGATGACGGCCTCGGCCACGCCCATCGAGGGCAGTTCGGCGCGGCTGGTCTCCAGGGCCACCCGGGTCGCCCGCATCTCGTGCTGGAGCTGGAGCTTCGCGTGCCGGGCGAGGAGGACGGGATGGCGGGTCAGTGTGGGGTAGCTGCCGTAGCGGGCCGGGAGGAGGTCGCGCAGCCAGCGCATCGCGGTGCGTTCCCAGTCGCGGGATCCGGGGGCCTTGACCTGGCAGGGCCAGTCCGGGCTGAGCGTGATAGAGGCAGTCTGGTGCATTCTCGTCGCTTCTGAGGGTGCGGAACTCTGATCGAGACGTGGTGGCGGCGGCCCCGGCCCAGGGGTTGACCGGGGCCGCCATGCGCGTTCCGGCGGATCCGAAGGCCGGGACCGAACACCGTGCGGGACGTGAGGAGGGGCGTCACGCCGAGTGTCTGTTCCGGGAGGACGTTGGGGTTGTCCTCCTTGGCGTCTGGTGGATCCGAGCGCGGACCCAGTAAACATATATACCGTCGAGTAAACAAGAACATGAAAACTTTCATGTTCCGTCCGGGTCTGAAAATCCCCAGGTCAATGGGGGGCGGAGCGGTTGAAAACCGGATGAAATCAATGTGAAAACCGGACCATGGAAGTCCGGAAGCCGCCGCCGCGGGCGGCATGCGGTCAGATGAAGAAGCCGTGCTGGTCGGCCGCCTGCTCGTAGCTTTCGAGCCGGGCCTGCGTGCGCTCCGGATCCGCATCGGCCATCGCCTGGAGCAGGGCCGCGGACAGCATCCCGGGGGCCGCGTACGAGTCGAAGACCAGCCGGGAGCCGGTGCCCGCGGTCAAGGCCACGTCCGCCTCGTCGACCAGCGGCCCCAGAGTGGTGTCGGTGATCAGCGCGATCCGCAGTCCCGCGCTCCGGGCCGCCCGCAGCGCGCTCAGCGTCTCCTTGGCGTGCCGGGGCATGGCGTACGCGAGCACCCACGACCCGCCGGCCGCCCGGGACTGCAGCAGGGTGTCGTAGGCGACGCTGCCGCCGCGGGTCACCAGCCGGACGTCGGGATGGATGCGCCGCGCCGCGTACGCGAAGTACTCCGCGAGCGAGACCGAGATCCGCAGCCCGAGCACGGTCAGCGGCACGGACCCGGCCAGCTCCCGGCCGATGTCGAGGACCTGGTCGGTGTCCGCGAGCAGCCGCCGCACGTTCTGCAGGTTCTCGATCTCGGCGTCCACCGCCGCCTGCAGCTCGTTCTGCCAGGTCTGCTCACGGCCGCCCGGCGCGCCCGCGACCGCGCTGAGGGCGATCGGCTGGAGGGCGTCGCGCAGAGCGGGATAGCCGCTGAACCCGAGGGAGACGGCGAAGCGGGTCACGGACGGCTGGCTGACGCCGACCCGCTCCGCGAGCTCGGTGATCGAGAGGAAGGCGGCCTCGGTGAGGTGGTCGATCAGGTACTGGGCGATGCGCCGCTGCCCGGGCGACAGCCTGCGGCCGTCGAACAGTGCGCGGACCCGGTCGCCCGGCGCGCGCTCGTGGTCCGGCGACTGTCCACTCGGCGTGATCGCAGCTGCCTGAGCGCGTGCCTGCTGCCCCGATGACACCGGCGGGCCTCCCTCTCATGTCACTCGTGTTCCAACATAGCTCACTCGCTGTGCTCGAACGGCCCCGTGTCCGTCGTCGGCCCGCGGCCGCACCCGGGCCGAGTCGGCGGCACGGGCGGGGACGGGGCGGCGGCCGCCGGGCGGATGCCGCCGACCAGACCGCACGCCCGCCAGACGGCCTGGGACGCGGTGCGGTCCCGGATGCCGGCAGGTGCGTGCAGGGCCGCCGGGCGGCCGAGCGGGTCGGGCAGGGCGAGGGCCTCCCACGGCAGGTCGAGCAGGGCCCAGGTCTCGTCGTCCCAGCTCGTGCCCGTGCACGTGCGCAGGGTGCGGGCGACCGCGCCCGGACCGCGTGCCACCAGGAGGCCGTCGTCCGCCGTCAGCCAGCAGACCTGCGCACCGGACCCGTACAGCTGCCGTTGGACGGCCGTCGGGCGGACCCGGTCCCACCAGCCGGTCCTGCCCCCGGACGCCGGACCGCTCCGCCCGGCCCGCACGAAGTCGGCCGGGTCGTGGCGGTCGAAGACCCACCAGTGCTCGGCCTCGGCGCCGTGCTGCATCTGGACCTCCGCCAGCCGCATGCCGACAGCCCGGGCGGACAGCGAACGTCCGGGCCGCGACAGGACGATCCGCCGCTCCCCGGCGCGCACCACCACGGCCGGCGGCAGCTCCGGCAGGGGCCGCACCGGCAGCGGGACGTGCACGCTGACGTCCTCCCAGGGCAGGGCGGAGGAGACCCGGTGGTGCAGGTCGAGGGCCCGGTGGAGGCCGTCGAGGACCGCGTCGTGGTGCGGGCTCAGCGGCTTGCACAGGTCGGGATCGGCGCCCCCGGCCTCGTGGTGGAACCGCGGGCCGCGCCGCCGGTTCTCCGGCGCGGACGAGTGGAAGACGAGGGCCTTGCCGCAGGCGCAGCAGCCGTAGCGTCCGGCGGCCTTCCCGGACGGGAGGTGGGCGTACGTGCGGGGGCCGCGGCCCAGGTCGAGCAGCCGGTGCTCGTCGAGGGTGTCCACGGCGAAGCGGGAGAGGCGGTACGGGCGGCTGGGCCGGCGCGTGTTCGGGGCAGGGGACATGTGACTCCTGGAAGGGATGGCGCGCACCGCCTGGGGCGGGGGCGTGTGGTGGTGTTCGGGGAGGCGCGCTGTGGTGAGGAGACTGCCGCCCCCGTCTCTGTCCGTCACGCTGTCCGTACCGTTCGCCGAGGTGAACCCCGGACAGCGAGGCCCTTGTCCGGGACACGGCCGGACGAGGGGCAAAGGGGGCGGCATGGCGGTCGGTGCAGGTCGAGGGCGGGCGAGGGCCGAGGTGCGGGGCAGTACACCGCAGGCGGTGGAACTGGCGCGCTTCCTGCGGCGTTTGCAGGACGAACACGGCCCCACCCTGCGGACCCTGGCGCAGCGCATCCCGTACAGCAGGACCACCATCGGCGAGAACCTGAGCGGGAAGGTGCCGCGGCTCCAGTTCGTCGAGGCGTTCGTGGCCGCGGTGGTGCGCGAGCCGCAGAAGCGGGCGGTCGATCTGCGCCGGGCGCGGGAGCTGTGGAAGGCGGCCGACTCCCCGCCGGCGGGCGCCGCCTCCCGCACCGCCCGCCCGGCCGCTGCGGATGCGGTGGCGGCCGCGGTGGACCTGGCGGACCGGACCGCCGAGCGGCTGCACGAGGTGTACGGCCGGAACCTCGAACTCCAGCAGCAACTGCTGAGGTTCCAGCAGCTGGTGCTCTTCCTGCTGGGGCTGGTCGCCCGCCTCCAGACGCGCATCGACGCCCTGGCCGCCCACTCGGGCACGGCCGCCGGGGTGGCCGCGCTCACCGAGCGGCTGCGCCAGGCCGAACAGGAGCTGGAGCGGGCCCGGCAGGCGCGCCGCGAGGCGGAGGTCATCGCGGCCCGGCTCCGGGAGGAAGGGCTGGCCCTGAAGGAGGAGCTCGCCCGCCTGCGCGCCACCACCTCCGGAACCGGGGATCCGGCGGCGCGGCAGCGCCTGGCCGCCGCCGGCTGAGCGGGCCGGGCGGCCGCCGCGTCAGAGCGGACGGGCGGCGGGCGGGGCGGGCGGGGACAGCACACGCCGGCAGTCCTGCCGGGCGGCCGGGCCGAGGAGGTGGCCGATGCGCGTGAAGAACGCGAGGAGGTCCGGGCCGCAGGCGGCCCGGAAGGCGGGGTCCTTGTGTGCGAGGTCCAGCTCGTTGGCGGCGGTGAGTTCGGCGAAGTCGCGCAGCAGCCGGGGGTGCGGCTGCGGCGCGTGGGGCCGCCCGGTGAACCGGTCGTGGAACACGGCGCCGGGCCGCCCGAGGTGCGGATGGGTCGCCCTGCGGTCGCAGGCGGCGTACGCGTACACGATGGCCTCGGCCTCGGGGCCGATCGCCGCCGCGAGCTCCGCGCGGCGGGCCGTCGGCAGGAGTGCCGTCGGGAAGCCGTCGGTGCCGTAGCAGGCGTGGCACAGACCGGCCAACCGGAGGGCGGGCCGCGCCTCCCAGGAGGCGAGCCGGGCCCTTACGCGGTGCAGGTGGGCCAGGAGCGTGCCGCCGGGGTGGCGGAGCTCCTGCGCGCCGGCCCGGAGGAGGAGGGCGAGCGCCGCTCCGGGACCGGGGACGGAGGCCGGACCGGAGGCCGGACCGGGGGCGGGAACGGGGGCGGGGGTGGCGGTCACGGGCTCCGGTCCTCTCGGTCGGACGGTGCCGGAAGGTTCGGACGGTGCCGGGGTGTTCGGTCGGTGGGGTGTGCGGGTGGTGCGGGTGGTGGGGGTGTGCGGAGGGTGCCGCCGTGGTGGGGTCGGCACCCGTCCGGCGGCCGCGACCGGCTCCGGAACCGGTCGCGGCCGCCGGACAGGGTTGCCGCCTGGGCCCACTGACGATCCTGTCGCCAGGCGCCCACTCAGTCAATCCTTGGGTTTCCTTACCCAAGTCCAAGCAGTAACTTGGGGCTTGTGACCTTGGATGACCTCCGCGTGTTCGTGGCCGTGTGCCGGACCGGCAGTCTCAGCGGTGTGGCACGGGAGTCGGGCTGCACCCAGTCCGCGGTGAGCCAGCACGTGAAGCGGCTGGAGAAGGAGACGGGGCTGAGCCTCGTGGAGCGCCGGCCCCGCGGGGTGGTGCCGACCGCGGCGGGCCGGATCCTCTACGAGGCCGCGGCCGACGGGATCAGCGGCCTCGACCGGGCGCTCGGCCGGCTCGCCGACCTGGCCAACGGCGCGGGCGGCTCCGTCCGGGTCGGCACCGGCGGTGCGACCGTCCGGCACTTCATGGCGGAGGCGATCGTGGCGTTCCGGCGCCGGCACGCCCGGGTGAGCCTGGAGTTCCGGACCGAGACCTCCAGCCGCCGCTGCTTCGACGCGCTGCTCGCGAGCACGCTGGACCTGGCCTGGATCACCATCGGGCCGCCGGTGCCCGGCATCGAACAGCGGCCGGTGGTGGACCTGCCGTGGGTCCTCGCCGTACGGGCGGACGACCCGCTGGCGGACCGGCCGGCCATCGAGGCCGCGGCCCTCACGGACCTGCGCCTGGTCCGGCTGCCTCCGAACTCCATCTCCGGGGCCCGCCTGGACGCGGCCTTCACCCGCCTGGGCGTCCGGACGGGCTCGGACACCAGCGTGGCGGACTGGGACACCGCCCTGCTCCTCGCCGAACTGGGTCTGGGGCTCACGGTCGTACCCGCCGTACCGGGCCTGCGGGACTCCGGCGACGGCCCGCTGCGGTTCGTGCCCGTGCCCGACCTGCCGCCGCTGCCGGTCGGCTGGGCGGTCCGCCGCTGGGAGGCCCTGCCCCCGCCGGCGCGCGCCTTCGCGGACACGGTCGCCGACAGCTGCACCGGACGGCACCCTGCTCCATGATCAGCGTATAGGGCTCTGGGGGGGGGCTTGCCGCAAGACCCGGGCGGTGCCGCAGAATCGGCGGCCTGAAGCCGTCGTCCAGCTCATGGGGGTTGCAGCATGCGGGTGTTGTTGGTGTCGTACGGCTCGCGCGGGGACGTCGAGCCCATGGCGGGGCTCGCCGTGAAACTGCGGGCGCTCGGTGCGGAGGTGCAGGTGTGCGCCCCGCCGGACTTCGCGGAGCTCCTCGACGGTTTCGGCTTCCCGCTGGTGCCCCTCGGGCAGTCGCTGCGCGAGATGGCGGCCAAGGCGGTGACCGGGGCGGCGGACCCGCAGCCGGCGCCGAGCTTCGCGGAGCGGGCGGGCCGGATGTTCTCCGCCACGTACGAGCAGCTCGCCGCGGTCGCGGACGGATGCGACGCCGTCGTGGCCACCGGACTGATCCCGGCCGCCGCCGCGGCCCGGGCGGTGGCGGAGCGGCTGGGCGTCCCGTATGTGTTCGTCTCCTACTTCCCGACCTACCTGCCCTCGCCGCACCACCCGCCGCTCCCGTGGCCCGGCCGGCCGCTCCCGGCGGACGTGCACGACAACCGGGTGCTGTGGGAGCTCAACGCCGAGAGCATGGACGTGCTGTTCGGAGAGGCGATCAACTCCCACCGGGCGGCCGTCGGCCTGCCGCCGGTGGCGAACGTGCGCGACCACGTCTTCACCGACCGCCCCTGGCTGGCGGCGGATCCGGCCCTGGGCCCCTGGCTGCGGCCGGCCGGTCTCGACGTGCTGCAGACGGGCGCGTGGATCAGGCGGGACGAACGCCCGCTGCCTGCCGACCTGGTGGCCTTCCTGGACGCCGGATCCCCGCCGGTCCACGTGGGCTTCGGCAGCATGCCCCTGCGCGATGCGCAGGACGTGGCCCGCACGGCCGTCGCGGCGGTCCGCGCGCAGGGCCGCCGGGTGCTGCTCTCCCGCGGCTGGGCCGGACTGGCGACCGCCGACGGGGGAGCGGACTGCTTCGCGGTCGGGGAGGTCAACCAGCAGGCGCTGTTCGAGCGGGTGGCCGCCGTCGTGCACCACGGGGGCGCGGGCACGACCACGGCGGCGGCGCTGGCGGGCGTGCCGCAGGTGGTGGTGCCGCAGATGGCGGACCAGCCGTACTGGGCCGGCCGGGTGGCCGCGCTGGGCATCGGGGCGGCGCACGAGGGCCCGGACCCGAGTCCGGAATCCCTGTCGGCCGCGCTCGGGGCGGCACTGGCGCCCGAGACCCGCGCACGGGCGAAGGAGGTCGCCGCGACGATCCGTACGGACGGGGCCGCGGTGGCCGCGCAGCTGCTGAGGGACCTGGTGGCGGACGGCAGGGCGGTGTCCGCCTGAGCCTGGCGCAGGGGGCCGGTGCGGGGCGGAAGCGGCCCCGGGGAGTGCTTCCCGGGGCCTCGGCGGGCCCCCGCCGGTGCCGACCCCCGGTGCTCAACTCCCGTGGAGGCGGGGGTCGATCGGGGTGAGCACGCCCAGCCGGTCTTCGATCGCCTGGGCCGCCGCGAGGCACAGGTCCTCGCGGAATGCGGCGCCGGCGACCTGCACCCCCGTCGGCAGGCCGCCGGACAGGCCCGTGGGCACGGCCACCGCGGGCACGCCCGCGAAGCTCGTGGCCGTGCACAGGCGCATGCCCGACGCGACCCGCTCCCGGCCGGCCGGGTCGCGGGACTCCAGCCCCGGTTCCACCGGCGGTTCCGTGAACACCGGCCCCAGCAACAGCGGGTGAGCGGCGAGGAATTCGGCCCAGGACCGGCGGATGCCCAGCCAACTGCCCATCAGCTTCACCAGCTCCGCGGCCGAGGCCGGCGGGGTCCGTTCCATGGCCATGGCGATGTAGCGGTCCCCGCCCTCCCCGAGCAGTGCCCGCACGGCCGGCCACGAGGGGGCGAACTCGGTGTTCGTGATCCGGCCGTACACATCGAGCGCCTCGTCCAGCCGCGGCACGTCGGCCACCTCGCGCACGTCGTACCCGGCGTCCCGCAGCGCGGCCGCCGCACGCTCCACGGAGGCGCGGACCGCGGGATGCACGCCGTGCCCGCCGGGGTCCGCCACCACCGCCACCTTCACCTGCCCGGCGGGCGGCGGGCCGTAGAGCGGTACCGGAACGGAGCGCGGGTCCCGCGGGTCGGCCCCGGCCAGGACCTCGTACGCCAGGCGCAGGTCGCGCACGCTGCGGGCGAGCGGCCCGTCGGTGACCAGCATCTGGGAGGCGGGGCCGGGATCCTCCGGGCCGAAGACCCGGTGGTCGGCGGGGAAGCGGCCACTGGTCGGCTTGAGGGCCGTGACCCCGCAGAACTGGGCCGGGATGCGGACCGAGCCGCCCGAGTCGTTGCCGAGGCCCAGCGGGACCATGCCCGCGGCCACGGCCGCGCCGTCGCCCCCGCTGGTGCCGCCCGGAGTCCGGCCGGGGTGCCAGGGGTTGAGGGTGTCCCCGTAGAGCTCGCTGCGTGTGTGCATCCCCGCGAGGATCAGCGTCGGGAGGTTGCTGTGGCCGATCGGGATCGCCCCGGCGGCGCGCAGCCGCGCCACCGGCGGGGCGTCCGCCGCCGCCACCAGGCCCCGGAACCGGGGCACGCCGAAGGTGGTGGCCGCGCCCTCGACCGGGGTGCTCTCCTTGACCGTGAACGGGACGCCCGCCAGCGGCCCGAGCTCCTCGCCCGCCGCCCGCCGGCGGTCGGTCCGCGCGGCCGCCTCCCGGGCCCGGTCCGCCAGCAGCTGGGTGACGGCGTTCACGTGCGGGTTCACCTCGGCGATGCGGCCGAGGTGGCTCTCGACCAGCTCGGCCGCCGAGACCTCCCCCGCGCGCACGGCCGCCGCCTGTTCGCCCGCGGTCATCTTCCACAGGGCGCCGTCCATGGCCGCCCTCCTTCCTTCTGCTGCTCCCCGCTGCCGGGCCGGACCCGTTCCGATGCGCACGCATCGGTTCCGGGACCGCACCCTACCCCGGAACCGATGCGGTTGCATCGAATAAACTGGCCGGCATGCCGAAACAGGTGGATCACGAGGGCAGGCGCCGGCTGATCGCGGAGGCGGTCTGCGGGCTCGCCGATGAACACGGGCTGGAAGGGGTGACCCTGCGGGACGTGGCGGCCCGGGCGGAGGTCTCGATGGGCGCGGTCCAGCGCTGCTTCCGCACCAAGGAGGAGATGCTCGCGTTCGCGCTCGGCTACGTCGGGCAGCGGGTCGCCGCGCGCATCGAGGCCCGGCTCGTGCGCAGCCCGGCGCAGTCCGCCGGGACCGCGCTCGGGCACGTGGCCACGGAAGTGGCCCTGCTGCGTGCGGAGGACCGGGCCGAGGCCAGGGTCTGGCTCGCCTTCCTCGCACAGGCGGCCGTGAGCCCGCCGCTCGCCGCCACGCTGCGGGAGAAGTACGCCTCCCTCCAGGCGCTCTTCGGCCGGCTGATCGGGGAGGCCGCGGGAGGGGCGGGCGCGGGGACGGCTGCGGAAGGGGCGGGCGGCGGAGGGGCGGGCGCCGGGACGGCCGGCGGTTGCCCTCTCGACCCGCCACGGGAGGCCCGTACCCTCCTCGCGCTGGCGGACGGACTCACCACCCACGTCCTCATCGGCCACCTGACGCCCGGCCAGGCCCAGGACGCCCTGCACGCCCACCTCGCCGCCCTCTGGCAGCGCGCCGGCCTGCCCGCGGACCCGCCGCCGCGGCGGGCGTGACGGGCCCGGGTTCCCCTGCGGGGCTTTCCGGACCCGTACGCCCTCCCCGATCGGCCCCTCGGGCCGTGTCGCCGCGCCCCTGCCGGGCCGGGGCGTGGAACCGTCTGCGCATGACCGAAGGCTCCGCACCCCACCTCTCTCGGGCACGCATCACCGTCCTCGGCGTCCAACCCGGAACCCCGCCCTTCCGCATCGTGGAGCTGGACGGGGAGTTCGTCGGCCGGGCGGCCTCCATGACCGACGTGCTGCTGATCGCCGCGGAGGCGGGGATCACCATCCACGACCTGGACGACCTGGACGAGGTCCGGTGGGTCGGGGGAGGCAAGTTCGTCTGGACGCTTCCCTGAACCGCCCGGCCCGCGCCCGCCGTCCTCAGCGGAGGGCGGGGATCACGTCCTGGGTCTCGTCGACCCCGGCGCCCGCGGCGGCCGGAAGGCGGCGCCCGGCTGCGGCCGGCGGGGCCTCGTCCGCGCAGACCGTGCCGCGGGCGGGCAGGGCCAGGGTCGCGAGGTAGTCCGTGACCAGGGCGCTCACGCACGCGCTCCGGTTGTAGGCGGTGTGGCCCTCACCGGCGAAGGTGACCAGCCGGCCGTTCTCCAGCGTCCCGGCCAGGGCCACCGCGTCCCGGTACGGGGTGTCCGGATCGCCGGTCGTGCCGAGGACCAGGATCGGGGCCGAACCGGCGGCCCGGTAGGAGCCCTCGAAGCGGCTCGCGCGCTCGGCCGTCCACTGGGCGCAGGCGGGCGCGTGGTTGTGGTCGTACGTGGGCGGCCCGAAGCCGATGGCCGGCCCCAGCAGCGGGGCGGCGGCCGCCTCGGCGGCCACCGTCGCGTTGAGCAGCAGGGGACTGGCCGGGTAGGCCCGGTCGGCGCATTCCACGGCCAGGTTGACGTTGAGGAAGTCGAAGGACGCCGGGGAGGGCGGGGACAGCAGGAAGGAGGCCTGGCGCGCCTGCGCGGCCCGCAGGGCCTGACCCAGCGCCGGCCAGATCGCCTTCCCCGAGTTGATGTTGAACATCAGCCGGTACGCGAGGGTGTAGCCGGTGGCCGGGCGGCCGCTCGCGGTGATGACGGGGTCGGCGTCCAGCGCCCGCTTGAGCTGTTCGAAGGCCTCCCGCGGCCGGCCCTCGCCGAACCCGCACGCGGCGGCGTTCTTCGCGCACCAGTCCAGGAACCGGCCGACCGCCGCGTCCAGGGCCGCGAACTGCCCGGCGTCGTAGGCGTACGGCACTTCGGCGTAGCGCCGCGGGTCGTAGGCCCCGTCCAGCACCATCGCCCGCACCCGGCTCGGGAACTGCGCCGCGTAGACGGTGCCGACGTAGCTGCCGAAGGAACGGCCGTAGAAGGACAGCGCCTCCTCGCCGAGGGCCTGGCGCAGCAGGTCGATGTCCTTGGCGTTGGACGCGGTGCCGATGAACGGGACGAGCTCCCCGGCGCGCTCCTTGCAGGCGGCGGCGAACTCGCGGCCCTGCCGGACGGCGTCCCGGAGGGCCCCGGGACCCGGCACCCCGCGCGCGGCGTCGACCGCGGCGGAGTACTCCTGGTCGTTCCAGCACTCCACCTGCCCGCTGCGCCCCACGCCGCGCATGTCGTACCCGACCACGTCGAAGGAGTCGCGGAGGGCGGCGGGGAGGGCGCCGTAACTGCTGCGGGCGAAGTTCACGCCGGAGTTGCCCGGGCCGCCGGGGTGCAGCACCAGGACCCCGGTGCGGCGGGAGCGGTCGGCGGCGAGCTTGCGGGTGACCGCGAGCGGGATCGTACGGCCGTCCGGCTCGCGGTAGTCGAGCGGCACCCGGGCGGTCGCGCACTCGAAACCGTCGGCGGCCCCGTCGCAGGGTCCCCAGGACAGGACGGGGACGGGAGGGGCGGGCGCGGCGGCCCGGGCCGCGGTCGGGGACGCGGGCTGCGCGGCAGCGCTCCCGGGCGCGCTCCCGAGGAGCGCGCCGGCGGTGATCAGGGCGAGGGATATCCCCCACGCCGCTCGGGTGCGGCGACCGCCAACTGAACGATTCTGCATACGGGTGATCCTCCGTCATGGGCGTGGCAACGGTCGCCACCGTAACCGCCGCCCATGGCGCCCACCAGCGGGTGGCCGCGCCGCGGGGCGGGGCCGACCCGCCCCCGCCCCGCCG
Organism: Streptomyces sp. NPDC030809; assembly: GCF_055572195.1. Lineage (NCBI taxonomy): Bacteria > Bacillati > Actinomycetota > Actinomycetes > Kitasatosporales > Streptomycetaceae > Streptomyces > Streptomyces sp. NPDC030809. The sequence goes on along the minus strand of NZ_JBVIDV010000005.1, from coordinate 360,594 downwards.
CCCGGCTCAGCTCTGCCAGTTGGTCCACGCACCGCTGCTCAGGCGGTGCCGGTACCAGCGCTCGCCGTCCATGCCCACGATCGAAATGGTCGGGTTCCAGGTGTTGTTGCCGTCGATCCGGACGCCGCTGCGCACGGTGCCGCCCATGGACGTCCAGTTGCTCCAGGAGCCGCCGGCGTACTGCCAGCGGGTCCAGACCGCGAAGTCCGTGCCGACGACGAACACCTGGCGGTTCCCGGCCGGGTACGTCAGCCAGGACTCGCCGTACTCGCAGATGTAGTCTCCGCCCAGGCCCGACACGTGGCAGTAGCCGGCCGCGGAGGCGGGGGCGGCGGCCTGGGCGGGGGCCGCGGCGAGGCCGGCGACCGCGGCCCCGGACAGCGCGAGGGTGGCGACGGCGAGGGCGGACCGGCGCAGGATGGCCAAAGTCATGTGTTGCTCCCCAATCGGGATGACGGAACGACGTGACGACCCGAAGACTTCCAGCGGCCGCGAACGAAGCCCTAACAACCGGCTAATGCAAGGCTGTCGGCGTGCCCGGTGACGGGTTCCCGGGGGTGCGGGCAGGACGGAGGACGCCCGCCGCGATTGGCCGAGGCCGTACTCCTGCCGCCGGAACAATCCGACTTATCCTCGGCCGGGGGCCGTGAGCAGGTGGACGGAACAGAACGAAGCGGTACGGATCGACAAGGGTGGCGCCTGTGCAGTTCCGCGTGCTGGGGACGGTCTCCGTGACCGCGGAGGACGGCGTCCCGCTCCCGCTCGGCCCCGCGAAACGCCGCACCCTGCTCGCCATGCTGCTCGTCCAGCCGGACGCACCCGTCGGCGTGGACCGGCTCACGGAGGCCCTCTGGGAGGAGGACCCGCCCCGGCACGCCCGGACCGTGCTCCAGGGGCACGTCTCCCGGCTGCGCGCACTGCTCGCCGCGCAGGGGGCCGCCCGGCACGGGGTGGAACTGCTCACCCAGGGACCGGCGTACCGGCTGCGGCTGCCCGGAGCGCTCGTGGACGCCCGCCGTTTCGAGGAGCTGGTCCGGCTGGCCCGGCTGCGGCCGGACCCGGCGGGGGCCGCGGAGCTGCTCCGGGAGGGACTGGCGCTGTGGCAGGGACCGGCGTTCGGCGGCACCGTCGCCGGCGCGCTGCTGGAGGCACCGGTGCAGGCCCTGGAGGAGCTGCGGCTGACGGCCGTCGAGGACCTCGCCCGGGCGTACGGGAGGCTGGGCGAGCACGGCGCGGCGGCGGTCCTGCTGCGTGCCGAGGCCGCGGCGCACCCGCTGCGGGAGCCGCTCGTGGCGGAACTGGTGCTCGCCCTGGGCCGGGCCGGCCGGCAGGCCGACGCACTGGACTGGTTCCACCGCACGCGGACGCGGCTGGCCGAGGAGATCGGCGTGGACCCCGGAGCAGTGCTCACCGATGCGTACACCGCTCTCCTGCGCGCGGACGGGGCGGCGGGCGGTGCCGGCCGCAGGGGAGGGGCGGGAGGAGTAGGCGGTCGCCCGGGCGCCGCCCCTGCTGTTGCCGCTGCCGCTGCTGTTGCCCGGCCCGTTTCATCGGCGTCCGCGACGCTCTCCGCCGCCCCCGCAGCACTCCCCGCCGCTGCCGGACCGCCGCCCCACGCCGTCGCCGTGCCTCCGCATCCCGCCGTGCCCCAGCTGCTGCCCCGCCGCCCGCGCGGCTTCATCGGGCGGGAGGAGCAACTCGCAGCCCTCGACCGGATCGCGGCCGCCACCCCCGGCCCGCTCGTCACGCTCACCGGAAGCGCCGGGATCGGCAAGACCGCCCTCGCCGTGCACTGGGCACACCGGCACCGCGCGGACTTCCCCGGCGGCACGCTCTTCGCCGACCTGCTCGGCTACAGCACCGGCCCCGCCCGCGACAGCGCCGCCGTGCTCCGCGAGTTCCTCTTCGCCCTCGGCGTCCCGGCCGAGCGGATGCCCGGTCCGCCGCACGCCCTGGGGGCCGCCTACCGCGAACTCACCGCCGGGCGGCGCCTGCTGGTGGTGCTGGACAACGCGCTCGACTCCGGTCAGGTCCGCCCGCTGCTGCCCGGCGGGGAGGACTGCACCACCCTCGTCACCAGCCGCGACCGGCTCGACGGGCTCGTGGCCTCCGATGCCGCCCGGCCGGTGCCCGTCGCCGCGCTGCCCGCCGCCGACTCGACCGCGCTGCTGGCCGCCGTACTGGGCCCGGAGCCCGTGGCGGCCGAACCCGAGGCCGCCGCCCGCCTGGCCGGATTGTGCGAGGGCCTGCCCCTGGCGCTGCGCGTCGCCGCGGCCCGCCTCGCCACCCGGCCGCATCACGGCCTGGCCGCGTTCGCCGGCGAACTCGCCGACGAACAGCACCGCCTGGACCTCCTGGAGGCGGAGGACACCGGCGTGGCCGCCGCCCTCGGCCTCAGCCTGCGGCACCTGCCGGAACCGGGAAAGCGGCTGTTCCGGCACCTCGGCCCGCACACCGGTGCCTCCCTGGACCCCGGCACCGCCGCCGCGCTCGCCGACTGCGCCCCCTCCCAAGCCGCCCTCGCACTCGACCAGTTGGCCGCCGCCCAGCTGGTCGTCGAGACCGGCCCGCGCTCGTACGTCCTGCACGATCTGGTACGCCTCTACGCCCGCAGCCTCGCACGCCCGCACCCGGCCCGCGGCGGGTCCGCTCACGCATCCGGCCGCGAGGCGGGCCACGAGGGCCGTCACCAGTCAGGTCACGGGTCCGGCCACGAGGCGGGCGGCGGCCCGGGACCGGAGCAGCCCGCCGGGCTGCTCCGGCTGCTCGACCACTGGGTGCAGACCCTGCTGCGCGCGTGCGCCGCCGCCGAGCCCGGCAGCGAACCGTGCTGCGGGCTGCCGCCCGGGGCCCGGCGCTCCGCCGAACTCCGCCGCTTCACCGACCGTACGCACGCCCTCGCCTGGTACTCCGCCGAACGCGGCACGCTGCGGGGAGCGGTCGAGGCCGCCGTGTCCGCCGGCTTCCACGACCGGGCCTGGCGGCTCGTCGTCCTCCAGTGGCCGCTCATCATCTGGCAGGTCCGCGAAGGCTGGGTGCCGCTGCTCGAACAGGCCCTGGCCTCTGCGGAACTGGACGCCGATCCGGGGGCCCAGTCCCGGGTGCTGGCCCTGCTCGGCTGGGTGCTGTCCGAGGAGGGCAGGCCGGAGGAGGCCCTGCTGCGGCTGGAACGCGCGCCCCTGCTCGCGGCCCGGGCCGGGGACGCCTCGGGCGAGGCGGTCGGCCGGATCAACCTGGCCGTGGCACTCATGCGGCGCGGCGACCGCGAGCGGCCCGGCGCCCTGCTGGCCGAGGCACTCGCGCTGGCGGAACGCGCAGGCCTCACCGAGACCGCCACCCTGGCGCACCAGCACCTCGCCCGGCACCTGCTGTCCCACGGCACGGCCGACCAGGCCGCCCGGGCCGCCGACCACGCGGTCCGCGCCCTGGCGCTCGCCGCACCCCCGCTGGCCGCCCCGCGCCGGGTGCTGCTGCGCACCCTCCACGGAGAGGCGCTGGCCGCCGTCGGGCGCAGGGGTGAGGCCGTACGGGAACTGTCCGAGGCCGTACGGGAGGCCCGGGCCCATGCCTACGAGGAGGGCGAGGCCGCGGCCCGCTCGGCCCTGGAGGCACTGACGCGGCCGGCCAGGGGCTGGGAGGCACCTCCCGGCGAGGCCTGAACGGGAGGACGGCCGGGCCGGGCGGCCCGCCGCCGTCAGGCCTCCGGCGCCTTTCGCGGCACGGTCTGCTGAACCGCCCAGCCGTTGCCGTCCGGGTCCGAGAAGTAGACGAACGACCCCCAGGGCTGGTCGTCGATCCCGGTGACCTCGATGCCCCGCCGGGTCAGCTCCGCATGCGCCGCCTCGATGTCCGCGACCACGACCTGCATGTTGTCGAGCGAGCCGGGGGCCATCCGGGTGAGCCCCTTGCCCAGGGCGATCGAACAGGCCGATCCCGGCGGCGTGAGCTGCACGAAGCGGATCTCCTCGCTGACCGTCACGTCGTGGTCCGCGTGGAAACCCACTTGCTCGTAGAAGGCCTTGGCCCGGTCCACGTCCGTCACGGGCACGGCGACCAGCTCCAGCTTGAGGTCCATCGTCCGCTCCTCACCGGGGCCCGCCGCGGCCGCTGCCGGCCGTACCCACCGAGCCCGGTCGCAGCGTACGCGGTGCCGGCGCACCGGGCAGGCGCACGGCGCGGGCCGAGGGCAGCAGCCGGGCGAAGGCCAGGGTGCTCAGGCCGAACATCAGGACCCCCAGCGGGACGTGCACGGAGGGCACCCGGGCGATGCCCAGGACCACCTGGAGCGAGGCGAGGGCCAGGAAACCGGTGGCGTACAGGGCCTGGCGGGGCGGCCCGCCGCCGGGCCGCCAGGCCAGGACCGCGGCGAGCACGTACAGCATCGCGGCGCCGTACATCACGCGCGCGCCGATGCCGTGCAGCGTCTCGCCGTAGGACGTGGACAGCAGCAGGCCCGCGCTGGTGGCCTGGAGGAACAGGGTCAGCGTCTGCAGGGCCGTCGCGGTCCTGAGGAACACGAGGCTGCGGCCCGGTGCTGCGGCCTTCGGTGCGGTCATGCGGGGATCTCCCTCTGGTGGTCGCCCGGTGCACGGGCCGGGGTGGACACGGACGGCGCCTCAGCGGAGGGCGTACGCCGTCCCCGAGGCGAACCGGGCCAGCTTCGCCGGATTGCGCACGACGTAGAGGCCGGTGATGCGGGCGTCTTCGATGCGGAACGCCATGACCCCGTCGAGCTCCCCGCCGCGCCGGACGGCGAGCGCGGGGCTGCCGTTGACCACGGCCGGTTCGCAGCTCGCGACGGCCGCGAAGGCGACGGGCCCGCCGAGGTAGAAGCGCACGACGTGCCCGGCGCCCACGACCGGCCGGAGCGCGGCCCGCCGCACCCCGCCCCCGTCGCTCAGCAGGACGACCTCGGGGGCGAGCACGTCGAGGAGCTCCTGCGGGTTCCCGGTCTCCAAGGCCCTGCGGAACGAGTCCACGGCCGCACGGGTCTCCTGCGCCGAAGCCCTGCGGCGCGGGCGGCGGGCATCGACGTGCCGCCTGGCCCGGTGCGCGATCTGCCGGACGGCCGCCTCGGTCCTGCCGACCGCCTCCGCGATCTCGCCGTAACCGGCCTCGAAGACCTCGCGCAGCACGAACACCGCGCGCTCGGTCGGTGTGAGGCTCTCCAGGACGAGCATCATCGCCATCGACATGCTCTCGGCGAGCTCGGCCTCCTCGGCCACGTCCGGCCCCGTGAGCAGCGGGTCGGGCAGCCACGGCCCCACGTACGCCTCCCGGAGGCGCTTCACCGCGCGCAGCCGGTCGAGGGCCTGCCGGGTCGTGATGCGCACCAGGTACGCCCGGGGGTCGTGGACCCGGGCCAGATCCGCCCGGGTCCAGCGCAGCCAGGTCTCCTGGAGCACGTCCTCGGCGTCGGCCGCGGAGCCGAGCATCTCGTAGGCGACGGTGAAGAGCAGGTTGCGATGGGCGACGAACACCTCGGTCGCCGGGTCGCCGGCAGGGCTGCCGGCCGGATCGCGGTCCTGTTCGCGGGCCTCTCCGGTCATCTGGTGGTCCCCCTCCTCGTCTGCGCGCTGCGCCGTGGCGTCTCCCCGTCCCCGGGGTCCGCCCACAAGACGTCGCGGGGATGGCGGTTGTGACACGGTGTGGCGCAGATCACGCGGCGGGAGGCGCCGGCCGCCGGGACGGTCCGGGGGCCCGGCGGCGTGGCGATCAAGGGCGTCGGACGTGACGATGGAGCTGCCTGCGACCGAAGGGGGCAGTGTGGACCAGTCCGGGGACCCGGGCCCGCCCGTGGCGGAGACGCGCCGGCTGCCCCGGGAGCGGCCGACGGGGGCGGGGCCGTGACCAGGGCCGCCTTCCTCTGGGGCGACGTCCCCACGCCCGCCGAGCGCGCCCGGAGGGGCAAGGCCGCCCGCTCACGGGTCCGGCGCTCCGCACACGCCCGGCTCGACGGGCCGGACCGCGGCCGGGACCCGGTCGCGGTGCTGGAGGCGCAGTCCGCCACCCGCGTGCCCGAGCTGGTCCCCATCCGGTACGGCCGCATGCTCCGGTCGCCGTTCGCCTTCTTCCGCGGGGCCGCCGCCGTCATGGCCGCCGACCTCGGCCCGGCCCCCGACACCGGGCTGACCGTACAGCTCTGCGGGGACGCCCACGTCCTCAACTTCGGCCTGTTCGCCTCGTCCGAGCGCTCCCTCGTCTTCGACGTGAACGACTTCGACGAAACACACCCCGGCCCCTTCGAATGGGACCTCAAGCGGCTCGCCGCCAGCCTCGCCGTCGCAGGACGGGAGAACGGCTTCGACACCGCCGAGCGGACCGCCGTCGTCCGCGAGGCCGTGACCGCGTACCACCACAGGATGCAGGGCTTCGCCGGGATGCGGACCCTCGACATCTGGTACGCCCAGGACGAGGCCGAGGACCTGCGCGCCCTCGCCGCCGAGGGCGGGGACCGGATCCGGCGCCGGACCGAGCGGCTCGTGGCCAAGGCCCGCACCCGGGACCACCTGCAGGCCGCAGCCAGGCTCACCCACCGCGTCGACGGGAAGCTGCGGATCGCCCCCGACCCGCCGCTGGTCGTCCCCGTGTCCGAACTGCCGGACGCCCCCGCGGCGGGCGGCGCGCGGGCCGCGGCCCAGGACACCGCCCTGCGCGGGCTCATCGACGCCTACGCCCAGAGCCTGTCCGCCGAACGCCGGCAGCTGCTCGGGCGCTTCCAGGTCGCCGACATGGCCCGCAAGGTGGTCGGCGTCGGCAGCGTCGGCACCCGGTGCTGGATCGTGCTGCTGACCGGCCGCGACCAGGAGGACCCGCTGCTGCTCCAGGCGAAGGAGGCCGGGCCGTCCGTCCTGGCCCCGTACACGGCACCCGTACCGTACGAGAGCCAGGGGCAGCGCGTGGTGACCGGCCAGCGCCTGATGCAGGCCGCCGGGGACATCTTCCTCGGCTGGGAGCGCGTCACCGGCGGCGACGGGCGGCCGCGGGACTTCTACGTGCGGCAGCTCCACGACCGGAAGGGCTCCGTGCCCACCGACGGGATCCGCCCGAAGGGCATGCGGCTGCTCGCCCGCGCCTGCGGGGCCTCGCTCGCCCGCGGCCACGCCCGCTCCGGCGACCCGGTCGCCATCGCGGCCTACCTCGGCAGCTCGGACACCTTCGCCCGGGCCCTCGCCGCCTTCGCGGAGGCGTACGCCGACCGGAACCAGCAGGACCACGACGCCCTCGGCAAGGCTGCCCGGGAGGGCCGCGTGCCGACGGCGGAGGGCTGAGGGGGCGCCGTGACCCCGCGGGGCCGAACGGGCCTCGGGGCGGAGCCCCCGGACCCCGGTCCTCACGTGCCGGACGGGCTCGACGTCACGCCCGGTCCGGAGCCCCCGGCGGAACCCCGTGTCACGACGCCTCCTCCAGCGCCGCCCGGAGCCGTCGGGCCTGCGCGACCAGCTGGGAGGTGCCCTTGCGGGCCGCAGCCTCGGCCAGCCCCCCGGGCAGCGGGCCCGAGGCCCCGCAGTGCTCCACGCAGTCCGCGGCCACCGCGAGGAGCTCGCCCGCGCCCCGCGCCGCCGCGCCGTCGCCGAGGACGGCGGGCAGCGCCCCGGCCAGCACCGACCAGACCGTCGCCCGGGCACCCGTGGCCGCCGCGGTCCGGGCCGCGTCCGCCAGCCGGTTGGGCTTCACCGTGCCGAGCTCCAGCAGTTCGGCCAGGTCGCGCCCGAGCCGTTCCGCGTCCAGCTCCCCGCGTCCGGCCAGGCAGAGCAGGGCGTCCACCGCGCCGAGCCGGTCCTCGGCGTGCCGGGCACCCAGGCCCGTGGCCACGGCCAGGTGCAGCACCGGGCCCGCCGCCCCGCCCAGTGCGGCCAGCGGGGAGAGCAGCGCCCCGGCCCCCCGCTCCTCGACGGTGGCGCAGGCGGTGAGGTCCGGCAGCAGCCACAGGGCCTGGGCCTCGCGGTCCTCCGGCAGCACCGTGAGGCACGCCATCCGGGCGCCGGTCCAGTGCCAGCAGCGTGCCTCGCGGCGGGTGAAGGGGGCGCCCAGGCGGTGGAACACCCGCGGGAGCCCTCGCACCCAGGGGCGCTCCGCGGATTCCACCACGATCCGCCGCACGCTCTCCCGGTCCCGCCCCCACCAGTGGTGCGGTGCGGAGGTCCCGTCGTCCACGCGGCGGACGAGCCGTGCCGGCTCCTCGTCCGTGCCGGCCAGCCGGGCCGCGAGGCGCACTCCCCACGGGGTGCCCAGCGCCGCCGCCTCGCCGGCCGCCTGCGGATCGCGCCGCACCCGCAGCAGCGCCTGCGCGAAGTCCACCGGGGCGGGGGTGAGGCCCCGGCGCCCGTACTCCGCCAGACGGGCGACGAGGTCCACGGGCTCCACGGAGGCCGAGTCCCAGCCGGGCGTGGCGAGCAGGAACGGCAGCGGGTCGGTCAGCAGCCGGTGCGCCGCCTCGTGCATCCGGGTGGCCGCGATCCGTTCCACCGTGTCGTGGATGCAGGGGTCGCCGGAGCGGACGGCCGGCCCGTCGCCTTCCGGCCGGAGGTCGCGCGCCTCCACGCTGCCCAGGACGGCGGCCGCGACGAGCTCCACGCCCGACAGGTCCTCGGGGTCGGCCCGCCGGGTCCCGTCCGCCGCCCAGTAGCGGTGGGCGATCGCGGGGCGCAGCGCGGCCGCGAGCCCCTCCCGGTCCCGGTGCGCGTGCCGCACCAGCAGGTCGAGGGCCAGCTCCGTCTCGATGACGTTCTTGGCGGAGGCGGGGGAGTTGACCACGGCGGCGACCAGTTCGACGGCCTCGGCCACCGACTGCCCCGAGGTGTCCAGCCGGCACCGGACCGGCGGGGGCGGCAGGACCTCCTCGTAGCCGGCCGCCGCCTCCGCGCATGCGCCGGGGTCGCCGCCGAACAGCTCGGCGGCCACCCGCTTGAGTCCCGGATTGAGCTGCTCGGCCGCGAAGGCGAGTTCCTCGCGCACCTCCGCGTCCTCGGCCCGCAGATGGGTGGCGATCAACCGCAGGGCCCGCTCCTGCAGGGCGGTGTCCGCGTGCCCGAACGCCGCCCCGACGGCCGGCAGCAGCACGGACCGGTCGCCCCGGTCCCGCCGCAGCGCCTTGCCCAACAGCACGAGCTGGGCGCGTACGAGCTTCTTCTCGGGCCGGAAGAGCACCGCCGCGGACATCTCGGCGAGCCGGTCCGCCGGCAGCCGGCGCTCCGCGAACAGCCCCGACAGGATCCGCTGCGCCCGGCCGGCGGTCGGCGACTCCGCATCGGCGGCCAGCGCGATCCAGTCGGCGGTCCGCTCCGCCCGCTCGTCCACGGTCGGTTCCAGCACGTCCAGCAGGTCCGCGTAGAAGGCCAGACGGGCCGCCCGGCCCCCGCGCAGCAGCCGGGCGACGCAGCCGTCGATCAGGCTGCTGCGCTCGACGAGCCCGTCGGCCGCGAGGCGCGCCAGCTCGGCCGGCCAGCGGCCCTGCGCGGTGGGCTCCTCGTACCAGGCGAGGCACGGCGCCGGTTCGGCCGTCTCGAAGAGCCGCGGCACGAGCTCCTGTACGTACGGATCCTCGCGCAGGGCCGTCCGCAGCGGCCGGGGGCGGTGCCCGCCGCGCCGCCCGCGCCGCCCGCCCTGCTCCCCGGTGGCGAGGTCGAGTGCCCACGCGTGGACGAACCCGTCACTGCCGGGGGCGGGCGCCCCGGTGTCCTTGAGCAGGGCGCGGATCAGCGGGTAGTCCGCGGCGACGGTCGAGGCGCGGGCGGCGAGCCGGTGCGCGACATCGGCGCGCCAGGCGGGGGCGCGCCCGGCCAGCAGCGCCGCCATGGCGTCCGCGTCGGGGCCCCCGCGCACGTCGCGCAGTTCGCGCGCGGCTATCCAGGAGGCGGCTGCCGCGGCTCCGGTGTGGCACCCCGCCCCGGCCAGGTGCAGGGCACGCGGCAGGTCCTGCTCGTCCCAGCGGCGGCTCCAGTCCCAGCCGCGGATCTCCCGCCGCAGGGCGGTCAGTTCGGGGAGGAGGCCGCGGCGGTCGGCCTCCGTGAGCGGGGCGAGCAGCCCGCCGACCAGGTCGTGGCGGCCGGCGCGGACGGCGTCGAGGAGGGCGTTCATCGGTGTGCTCCGGTGCTGGTGGTGGCGGTGGCGGTGCCGGGGGCGGCGGATCCGGCGGTGGCGGGGGCGGCGGCCGCCCGGCGGGCGGTGCGGACGGCGAGGGCGTGCTTGCAGGGCCCGCGGCGGCCCCGGTAGTCGGCCCACCAGCGGCAGGTGCAGCCGAGCACCCCGCCCGCGCCCTCGCGGACCTGGTGGCTGCGCTCGCCGGAGCGCACGGTCGCGGTGGCGTCGGGGTGCAGGGTGACCGCGCCCTCGGCGACCAGGGCCCGGGCGGCCACCAGGCGGGGGTTGTGGCGCTCGGCGCGCCGTGCGTCGTACGGGAGTTCGCGGTGGAAGTAGGCGGCCTCCGCGGTGTCGTACCCCACCCGGCCGGCCGTGCCGAGCCGGACCACGGCGGCGCGGACCCGGTCCGGGCTCAGACCGCTCTGGTCGGCGAGGTCCGCGATGTCGATCCGAGGCTCCCAGGCCAGCAGCACGGACACCAGCTCGGCATCGGCGGCCGCCTCCTCGGTGGCGAGCGCCTCCAGGACGCCGCCCTCCCCGGAGAACCCGCGGGCCGGATCCGGGGACAGTGTGAGGGTCAGCCGCATACCGGGCAGCCCCACCTCCCACGCGGCCGCGGTCGGGGCCCCGTCGTGGCCGGCCGGCCCGTACACGCGCAGTCCGGTGGCGTGCCGCAGGACCCGCTGGAAGGCGCCCAGCCGCTCCGGCCCGGGCAGGCAGACGGCCCCGGGCACCGGCCGGGTCGTGGGTCGCAGGGTCCGCCCCGCCGGCACCACCCACAGCCCGGACCCGCCGCGGCCCCTGCCGCCGCTGTGCGGCAGCGACCGCAGGAAGCGCACCGTCTCGGCCGCGGACAGCTCGGCCCGCAGGTCGAACCCGGCGGTGGCCACCTGGGATTCGGCGAACCCGCGCAGCCAGCGGTCGGGCAGCGGCACCTTCTTCTCCACCACCGGCCCCTCCAGGGTGGTGACGGCCAACTCGTCGGGGCCGACCGTCAGGTGCAGGGGCTCGTCCCCGGCCAGCCGGGAAAGGGCCTGCCGCAGCGGGTTGTTGACGTCGACATTGGTGGTGCCGTGCCCGGTGTCCGCCCCGTCCAGCCCCTCCGGGAGCACGTCGAGCCGCGCGTACACCCCGCAGCACCCGGAGAACGACTCGAAGCGCAGCCGGTCCCCGTTGGCCGTGACCACCGGGTCCAGCGAGGCGCGCAGGGTCGGCTGGTGGTAGCGCGCGGCGGCGACGTCCGCGACCGCCAGCAGTGCACGGGCGGCGGCCTGAGGGGCACTCAGGAACCCTGCGAAGAACTGCGGATGGAGCTCGGGACCGGCGGGGGTCAGCCCGCCGGCCGTCTCCAGACCGAGGAGACGGCGGTCCCCGGCGGAGCTGAGGGCAGACGGGCGCACATAGGCAAGTGCCTGAACGGAACGGCTCATGCACGGCAACGTATGCGCCGGCACTGACAATGCCCGGCGCCGTCCACAGGGGCCCCGGACGCGCTCAGTTCACGGGGTGGCCGGCCCCGTCCACGGGGATGCCCAGCCGGTCCGCCACAGCGGTCAGGGCCGCGCCCAGCGGCAGTGCGATGCGGGTGACGGCGTGCCGGTCGCCCCGGGTCGCGTCCCGGTTGACGATCAGCACCGGCTTCCCGGCCTCGGCCGCCTGCCGGACGAACCGCAGCCCGGACATCACCGTCAGCGAAGACCCCAGGACCAGAAGGGAGTTCGCGGCCCGGACCAGTTCGCGGCAGTGCTCCACCCGTGCCGGTGGCACGTTCTCACCGAAGAACACCACGTCCGGCTTGAGGATCCCGCCGCACACCGCGCACGGCACCACGCGGAAGTCCCCGACCTGCTCGTCGGTGAGATCCGCGTCGCCGTCCGGGTTCATGGCGGCCGCCACCGGCGCGAAGCCCGCGTTGGCCGCCTCCAGCCGCTCCGCCACCTCGCGCCGCGGGACGGCGGCACCGCACGAGAGGCAGACCACCCGGGCCAGGCTCCCGTGCAGCTCCACCACGCCCGCGCTGCCCGCCGCCTGGTGCAGCCCGTCCACGTTCTGGGTGATCACCCCCGCGAGCAGCCCCCGCGCCCCGAAGGCGGCCACGGCCCGGTGCCCGTCGTTGGGCCGGGCCCGTCCGAACGTCCGCCACCCCAGATGGCTGCGCGCCCAGTACCTGCGCCGGGCCCGGTCGCTGCCCGTGAAGTCCTGGAAGGTCATCGGCGTGTGCCGGCTCAGGCTGCCTCCCTCGCCCCGGTAGTCGGGGATGCCGGACTCGGTGGACAGCCCCGCCCCGCTGAGCACCAGCACGCCCCCGGCACCCAGCGCCTCGGCGACCGGCCCCGGGTCCCCCGTGCCCGGCGGCAGGTCCCCGGTGGGCGTCCAGCTCAGAGTGGGTCGCATACGCATGCCGCAAGCGTACGAAACCCCGCGCTGCCCGGCAGGGCACCGCCCGGCCGGCCCCTTGCCCTCGCCGTCCGGCGGCGGGCGTCCGTGGGGCCGTGGGCGGGCAGGCCGGAGCCCGGAGCCCGCAGCCCGGGCCCCGGGCCCCGGTGCGCAGGGCACTCGCGCCCCCGGGCCCCGGCCGGCCGCCGCCCCCCGTGTGGCGCGGGCCGCTGCGCTCAGCCCAGGCGGTAGACCGTGAGTGCGCCCGGCAGCTTGTCGAGGAGGAGGGCCGGCGGGGCCGTGGCGTATTCGCCGTCGTAGGCGAGGGGGGTGCCCGGGGGGATGCCGTCGATGCGGAGCCGGCGCAGGCGGGTGGCCACGTGGAACGGGGAGCGCGAGAGCGGTCCCGCCAGGGCCGCGGCGAGCAGGCGCGGCCCCGGGCGGCCGCCGCCGTGCACCAGGCGCACGTCGAGCAGCGCCTCGTCGAGGCGGTCCCGGCGCCGGGGCATCGGGCCCGAGCCGTGGTACGTGCCGTTGCCGGCGAACAGCAGCCAGACGCTGCGCGGCCGCCCGGCCGGCCGCAACGGCACCGGGTGCCCGGTGCGCAGCACCCGCCAGGCCGCCAGCACGGCCGCGGGTCCGCCGCCGATCCGAGGAGCCCACCGCAGGCGGTGGCGGAGCAGCTCGGGGTACGCGCCGATGCTGAAGGTGTTCAGGAAGTAGCCGGGACCCTCCCCGGGCCCCGGCGTGAAGCGGCCCACGCCGACCCGGACCGCGCGCCCCGCGGCCACCGCGCGGCAGGTCTCCTCGGTCCCGGCGAGGCCGAGGTCCAGCGCGAAGTGGTTGAGCGTCCCGCCGGGGAACACCGCGAGCGGCACTCCCGCCCGCAGCGCCGCCGCGGCCGCGGCGTTGACCGTGCCGTCACCGCCGCACACCCCGAGCACGGCGGCCCGGGACGCGGCCGCCGCCAGCACCCCCGGCAGCTCCTCGCCCTCGCACTCGACCACCTCGGCCCGCGGCAGCAGCTCCCGCACCCGCTCCAGCCCGGCAGCGGCCGCGGTCCCCGATCCGGCGTTGACCACCACCACGAGCCCGTCCCCGTCGGGCAGCGCGGGCGCGTCGCCCGCCACCGGCTCGTCCCCCGGCACGATCCGGCGCTCCTCGGCCCGGCGGGCGATCTCCCGTACCGCGAACCCGGCCGCCACGCCCAGCGCGGCACCGGCGGCCACGTCGGAGGGGTAGTGCACGCCCGTGTACACGCGGGAGAACGCGACGGACACGGCGAGCGGCGCCAGCACGGCGCCCCAGCCGGGGGAGTGCAGCGCCAGCCCGGTGGTGAACGCGAATGCGGATGCCGAGTGCCCGGAGGGGAACGAGGTGGTCCGGGGCTGGACCGCCAGCTGCCGTTCCAGCGGTACGCCCTCCAGCAGCGGCCGGGCCCGCCGTACGGACCACTTGCCGATGGTGTTGATCGTCCCGGAGGCCAGGGCGAGGGAGGCGGCGCCGCGCACGGCCGCCTTGCGCGCCCCGGCCGAGCCGAAGGCGCAGATGGCCAGTGCGGCCCCGCCCCACAGCACGCCGTGGTTCGCCGCCCGCCCCAGCCGCGGCAGCACCCGCTCGGCGGCGGGCCAGTGCCGGCGCGCCACCGCATCGAACAGGGCCCGGTCCCACCGGGCCGCGACTCCTCGCCAGGTCACTTGCTGATCAGCCATTTCCAGCGCCTACCCCGGCACGCGGATCCGGAACCAACCGACCCGCCGCCCGGCCCAGCGCGCCGGGTGGCGGAAGGCGGTGCTCCGACCGTACGGCACGGCGGCCCGCCGGGCCCGGGGTCCTGGCAGGACTCCACCGGCGCCCACGCCAGGAAGCCCAGGGCCGCCGTGCACATCCCCGGGCGCCAGGCGTCGGCCCGCACCCACGGGCCTTCGAAGGCGCGGCGGACCGCGGCCGCGGCGGCATCGGACAGCGCATCCGGTGCGCCGGCGGCCTCCGGCGCGGCGGGGTCGCCGTCAGCGCCCTGGAGATGCCCCAGAACGCCGCGCGCACGCCTGGACCCCGGTCAGCCTCCGCCGCCCGGAGCGACCAGGCCCGTCTCGTACGCGGCGATCACGGCCTGGGCGCGGTCGCGGACGCCGAGTTTGGCGAAGACGCCGGTGATGTGGTTCTTCACCGTCGAAGCGCTGATGTCCAGGGATGCGGCGATCTCCGCGTTGTCCAGGCCGGACGCGATCAGACGCCACACCTCCGTCTCGCGCGGGCTGAGGTCCTGCGGACCGGCCGCCGGCCGCGGATCCGGGCGCTCCGGGGTGCGTACGTACGCGGAGATGAGCCGGGTCAGCAGCCGCGGCGCGACGGCGGCCTCGCCGCTGCGCACCACCCGTACGGCGGCCACCAGGTCCTCCGGCGACACGTCCTTGGGGAGGAACCCGCACGCCCCGGCGCGCAGCGCCGCGACCACGTACTCGTCCATGTCGAAGGTGCTCAGCGCGAGCACCCGGCAGTCCGGCAGATCGCGGGAGAGCCGGGCGGTCGCGGCGACCCCGTCCATGACGGGCATCCGGATGTCCATGACGACGACGTCCGGCCGGAGCCGGTGCGCGAGCTCCACCGCCTCGGCCCCGTCGGCGGCCTCGCCGACCACCTCGCAGGACGGGTCGGGCCCCAGGATGAGGGCGAGCCCGCGGCGGACCAGAGGCTGGTCGTCGGCGATCAGGATCCTGGCCGGCGCGCCGCCGGCGGCGCGGGGTGCGGGCCCGGCGTCCGTCATCGTGCACTCCGCTCGCCGGCGGCCGCCAGCGGCAGCCGGGCCGCGACGCGGAACCCGCCGCCGCGCACCGGTCCGGCGTCCAGGTCCCCGCCGTGCAGGGCGACCCGCTCCCGCATGCCGATCAGCCCGTACCCCGATCCGGGCGCGGGCCCGGCACCGGGGTCCGCGCCCGTCCCGTCGTCCGCCACGTCCACCCGTACCTCCCCTTCCCCGTAGGCCAGGACCACGGAGGTGGGCGATCCGCCCGCGTGCTTGCGGGCGTTGGTCAGGGCCTCCTGCACGATCCGGAAGACGGCCAGCCCCACGCTCGGGGGCAGCGCCCGCTCCTCGCCGCGCACGGCGAACGAGGTGGGCAGTCCGGCCCGGCGGGACTCGGCGACGATCCGGGGCAGGTCTCCGACTCCCGGCTGCGGGGCGTCGATCGCGCCGTGGGACGTGAACTCACTCCGCCCCCCGCCGCCGGCGGATCCGTCCGGTGCCCGGCCCGCCGGCCGCCGCGCACCCCGGCCCGGCTCCGGCCCTGCGGACCCGGACCTGCCCTCCGGCTCCGCCTGGTCGTCCGCCCGCAGCACGTCCAGCAGCTGCCGCATCTCGCGCAGCGCCATCCGGCCGGAGCCCTCCAGATCCAGCAGGGCCGCCCTGACCACCTCCGGGTCCCCGGCCAGATTGGCCCGGGCGCCGCCCGCCATCAGCTGCATCGTCGTGATGTGGTGCGCGACGATGTCGTGCAGCTCCCGCGCGATGCGCCTGCGTTCGGCTGCCACCGCCCGCTCGGCGAGCAGCCGCCGGTGCGCCTCCTGCTCGCGCTGCCAGCGGTTCACGAGCAGCGCGGCGCCCACGACGAGCACCGCGGCGACCGCATTGGCCGCCAGGTCCACCAGCGGCGGCCGCCGGCCGAGCCCGAGCAGCGGCACGAGCACGGCGGCCACCGCCGCCGCGGCCGCCACCGCCGGGCCGCGCGACCGTACGACGGTGTAGAGGGCCACGACGACCGCGGCGTTGAAGTGCTGCCCGAGGGGCACGGTCACGTCGAGCACCAGACCGGCCGCCAGCACCGCGGCGAGCGCAGCCACCGGCGCCCGGCGCCGGGCCAGCAGGGGCAGGGCCGAAACCATCAGGAGCAGACAGCCCGACGCCGGCACCCGGCCCAGATCGTTCTGACTGGCGAGCGCGAAGCCGATCAAGTCCACCGCAGCGGCCCCGACCGCGACCAGCGCGTCGTTGCGCGTCCACGGCATCCTGTTCTTCCTCCCTGCCCCGGGCCGCCCCTCCGGCCGCCCGCCCGGTGATCCATTCTCCCACCGGGCCGCGCCCCCGCCCCGGGCCCCCGGGACCGTTCCCGTCTGGGAGCAGGGTCCTGGTCCGCGGCCCCGGCGGGCCCGCGCTCCCACCCGCGATCTCCTCCCCGGCCCCGACGATCCGCCCCCGGCCCGCTGATGAGCTGGACACCGGCCGGGCACGAGACCGGCCGGGCGCCGGGAGACCGCCGGCGCCGGACCGTCCCGAACCGTCCCGACCCCGGAGGACCCTTCCGTGATCCGCGCCCTGACCGGATTCGCCACCCGCAACCCATGGCGGGTGATCGCCCTGTGGGCGGTGCTCGGCATCGCCCTGACCATCCTCGGCGGGGCGCTCGTCCACCGCGTCACCCGGCCCGCGGGCGGGGACTTCCTGCCCCGTACGTACGACTCGGCCGCCGCGCAGCGCATCGCCGAGGAGCGGTTCGGGGTGGAGCCCGACGCCCATGCCGTGACCGTGCTCGTCGCCCGCGCCGACGACCGGCCCCTGACCGCGGCCGACCACCGCCGGGTACGGACGGTTGCCGCGCACCTCGGCAGCACCCGTGTCCCCATGCCGAAGTCCGAGGACCGGCCGACGCTGCTCGCCCTCGACCACTCCCAGACCCCGGCGGTCGCCCCGGCGATGACCGCACCCGACGGCAGCTTCGACCTGCTGACGGTCCGGCTGACCGGCAACTCCGCCGACCCCGGCCTGCACGACGTCTACCGGGCCTTCCGCGACCGGGCGCAGGAGGAGTTCGGCGCGGCCGGGCTGCGGGCCGGCTTCACCGGAGGCCTCGCCGACCTGGTCGACACCACCGACGCGGAGGAGACCACGCAGACGGTCGTCGGGCTGGTCATGACCGGCCTGATCGTGCTGGTCCACGTCCTGGTGTTCCGGAGCCTGCTCGCCGCCTTCCTGCCGCTGCTCGCCGTCTCCGTGGTCGGCGGCGCCGCCACCGGGGCCGTCGTCGGCACCGCCCTGCTGACGGGGATCCGGCTCGACACCTCCACGCCGGGCCTGATCGGGGTGGTCCTCATCGGCATCGGTGTGGACTACCTGCTCTTCCTCCTCTTCCGCTTCCGCGAGGAACTGCGCGCGCACCCGGCGGCGCCGCACCGCCTGGTGGCCGCGCGGGTCTGCGGGCGCGTCGGCACCGCCGTCACCTCGGCGGCCCTGACCATCGTGGCCGCGTTCGCCACCCTCGGCGTCGCGTCCTTCGGCCAGTTCCGGGTGCTCGGTCCGGCCGTGGCGGTGTCGGTGCTCGTCATGCTGCTGGCCGCCCTCACCCTGATGCCCGCCCTGCTGGCGGTGACCGGCCGCCGCATGTTCTGGCCCTCCCGGTCCCTGACCCGCGAGCCCCGCCGCGGGGCGGCCGCCGCCCTCGGCACCGCCGTCGCCCGCCGCCCGCTCGCCCTCGCCCTCGGCTGCATCGCCCTGCTGGGTGCGCTCGCGGCCGGACTCCAGGGCATCCGCATGGACTTCGGGGTGGGCGGCGGCGCCCACGACACCCCGGCCGCCGCCACCGCAGCCGAAATGGCCCGGGTCCTGCCCGCCGGGGTCTCCGACCCCGCGAGCGTGTACGTCACCGCCGACGACGGACGCCGGCTGACCCCGGCCGCACTCGGCGGCCTGCCGGGCGCCCTCGCCCGCGTCGAGGGAGTCGGCCGGGTCGGCACCCCCGTCCTCAGCGCCGACCGCACGGCCGCCCGCATCGACGTCTACCCGACCGCCGACTCGCAGACCCGGCGCGCCCGCGACCTGGTCTCCGGCCCGCTCCGGGACACCGTGGCCGCCCGCACCCCGGCAGGCCTGACCGGCCGGGTCGGCGGCACCGCCGCCGTCTTCGCCGACATCTCCACCGCCGTCGACCAGGACCTGCGGCGGGTGTTCCCCGTCGCGGCCGCCCTGATCGCGCTGATCCTGCTGGTCCTGCTCCGCAGCCTGCTCGCACCGCTGGTGCTGATGGCGAGCGTCGGCCTGTGCTTCGCCGCCACCCTCGGGGCCTCCGCCCTGGTCTTCCAGCACCTGGGCGGGGAGCCGGGCGTCAACTTCGTACTGCCGCTGGTCCTGTTCCTGTTCGTCGTCGCCCTGGGCACCGACTACAACATCCTCATCGCCGACCGCATCCGCGAGGAGATGGCCCGGGGAGGCTCGGCGCGCGCCGCGGTGGCCCGCGCCGTCCGGCACACCGCCCCGGCCATCGCCACCGCCGGCGTGGTCCTGGCCGCCTCCTTCGGCAGCCTCGCCGTCAACTCGGCCCCCTCCACCCGGCAGATCGGCTTCGCCACCGCCCTGGGTATCCTCCTCTCCGCCTTCCTCCTCTCCTCCGTCCTGGTCCCGGCCGCCGCAGCCCTGCTGGGCGGCTCCCTGTGGTGGCCCCTGGGGCCCTCCGGCCCGCGCCGCGGGCAGCCCGAGGAGACCGCGCCCCGGATGCCGTCCCCGGCGCTGCCCGAGAAGCCGCGCGTACGCACAGCGGACGGCTCTTGACCCGGGGAGCGGTGGCGACGTAGCTTCGGGCGCATCACTCGTGGGTCCAGGGAAAGGGGCGAATTCGGATGTCCGTCATCTCCGCGTCGTCCCGCCTCGCCCACCAGGTCGCCTGGGCTCCCGGCCGGGTGGCACACGGCTGCTAGGGCCTGTCGTCAAGGTCCGGCACCCTCCGTCCGGCAGGCCCCTCTGCGGCCCCGGCACCCTTCCCTTCCTGCCCTCGGCGCCTGCGGCGCACCTCCTCGCGCTCCTGTGCGTGCTCCGCGGTCCCCGGATGCGCCGACGGCTCCGGCGCGCCCCCGCTGCGCCGCCTCCGCTCCACCCAAACAGAAAGCTCTCCCCATGGCGATTACGTCCACCTGTCCCGCCGCGCACCGAGACGAGGACGCGCGATGACAGCGCCGCGGATCACGGTCAACGGGGTGGAGGCGCCCATCGCGCCCGCCCCGGCGCACACCACGGTGCTGGACTTCCTGCGCGAGCGCGGCCTCACCGGCACCAAGGAGGGGTGCGCCGAGGGCGAATGCGGTGCCTGCTCGGTGCTGGTGGCCCGTCCGGGAGTGCACAAGCCCACCGACTGGGTGGCGGTCAACGCCTGCCTGGTGCCGGTCGCGGCGCTCGACGGCCAGGAGGTCGTCACCTCCGAAGGGCTCGCCACCCCCGGCCCCGCCGGTACGCCGCCCGTCCTGCACCCCGTACAGGAGGAGATGGCGGTACGCGGCGGCTCCCAATGCGGCTACTGCACACCGGGGTTCGTGTGCAGCATGGCCGCCGAGTACTACCGGCCCGATCGGTGCGCGGGCGGCGCGGACACGTCTGCCTGCGCAGCCGCCGGGCCCGGCCCGGACTCCGTCCCCGACTCCGGCCCTCACTCCGAGCACGGTCCGAACGGGTTCGACCTGCACGCGCTGAGCGGGAACCTGTGCCGCTGCACGGGCTACCGCCCCATCCGCGACGCCGCGTTCGCCGTCGGCGCCCCCGCCGAGGACGACGTACTCGCGCAGCGCCGGGAGCAGGCCCCGCCCGGGCCGGCCGCCACCGTCTACACCCGGGGGGACGCCGCGTTCCTCCGTCCCCGGGACCTGCCCGAAGCGCTGCGGCTGCTGGAGGAGCGGCCGGACGCCGTCGTGGTCGCGGGCAGCACCGACTGGGGAGTGGAGGTCAACATCCGCTCCCGCAGGGCGGGTTGCGTCATCGCCGTCGACCGGCTGGCCGAGTTGCGCGAACTCCGGGTCGAGGAGGGCTGCTACGAGATCGGGGCGGCGCTGACGCTGACCGAGACCGAACGCCGACTCGACGGCGAAGTCCCGCTCCTGGCAGAGCTGTTCCCCCAGTTCGCGTCCCGGCTCATCCGCAACAGCGCCACCCTCGGCGGCAACCTCGGCACCGGCTCGCCCATCGGCGACAGCCCGCCGGCGCTGCTCGCACTGGAGGCCTCCGTGGTCCTCGCCGGCGCCGGCGGAGAGCGGGAGGTCCCCCTCGCGGACTACTTCACCGGCTACCGCCAGAGCGTGCGCCGCCCCGGCGAGCTGATCCGCGCGGTGCGCATCCCGCGGCCCCTGTCGCCCGTCACCGCCTTCCACAAGATCGCGAAGCGGCGCTTCGACGACATCTCCAGCGTGGCCGTCGCCTACGCCCTCGACATCGACCCGGCCGACGGCGCCGTCCGCAAGGCCCGCATCGGCCTCGGCGGCGTCGCCGCCACTCCGCTGCGCGCCCTCGCCGCCGAGGCGGCCCTCGAAGGCCGGCCCTGGTCGGCGCAAGCCGTCGAGTCCGCGGCCCGGGTGCTCCGGGAAGAGGGCACCCCGATGGACGACCACCGCGCCAGCGCCGGGTACCGCTCCGCGATGCTCGGCCAGAGCCTGCTGAAGCTGTACGCACAGACCACCGAGGCGGTGCCGTCATGAGCCGACTGTCCCAGCGCCCCGAGAAGCCCGCGGTCGGCCTCTCCCTGCCGCACGAGAGCGCCCGCCAGCACGTCACCGGAACCGCGCTCTACACCGACGACCTGGTCCACCGCACGAAGGGCGTCCTGCACGCCCACCCGGTCCAGGTCATGAAGGCGCGCGGCCGGATCACCGCACTGCGCACCGCACCCGCACTGGCCGTCCCCGGTGTGGTCCGCGTGCTGACCGGCGCCGACGTGCCCGGGGTCAACGACGCCGGGATGAAGCACGACGAACCGCTGTTCCCCGACGAGGTGATGTTCCACGGGCACGCGGTCGCCTGGGTGCTCGGGGAGACCCTGGAGGCCGCCCGGCTCGGCGCGGCCGCCGTCGAGGTGGAACTCGAAGAGCTGCCGTCCCTCGTGACCCTGCAGGAGGCCATCGCCGCCGGGAGCTTCCACGGCGCCCGGCCGGTGATGGCGACCGGCGACATCGAGGCCGGATTCGCCGACTCGGCACACGTGTTCACCGGCGAGTTCCAGTTCTCCGACCAGGAGCACTTCTACCTGGAGACGCACGCGGCGCTGGCCCACATCGACGAGGCCGAGCAGGTGTTCGTGCAGAGCAGCACCCAGCACCCCTCGGAGACCCAGGAGATCGTCGCGCACGTCCTCGGCCTGCACAGCCACGAGGTCACCGTCCAATGCCTGCGCATGGGCGGCGGGTTCGGCGGCAAGGAGATGCAGCCGCACGGGTTCGCCGCCGTCGCCGCCCTCGGCGCCAAGCTGACCGGCCGCCCCGTCCGGCTGCGCCTCACCCGTACGCAGGACCTCACCATGTCCGGCAAGCGGCACGGATTCCACGCCAGTTGGAAGATCGGCTTCGATGCCGAGGGCCGCATCCAGGCCCTGGACGCCACCCTCACCGCGGACGGCGGCTGGAGCCTCGACCTCTCCGAACCCGTCGTGGCCCGCGCCCTCTGCCACATCGACAACACCTACTGGATCCCCCACGCCCGCGTCGCCGGCCGCATCGCCAAGACGAACAAGGTCTCCAACACCGCATTCCGCGGCTTCGGCGGACCCCAGGGCATGCTGGTCATCGAGGACATCATGGGCCGGTGCGCCCCGCTGCTGGGCCTGGACCCGATGGAGCTGCGGGAGCGCAACTTCTACCGGCAGGGCCAGTCCACGCCCTACGGGCAGCCCGTCCGGCACCCCGAGCGCATCGGGACCGTCTGGCGGCAGGTCCGGGCAGACGCCCGACTCGCCGACCGGCAGCGCGAGATCGCCGCCTTCAACGCCGCGCACCCGCACACCAAGCGGGCGGTCGCGCTCACCGGCATCAAGTTCGGCATTTCCTTCAACCTCACCGCCTTCAACCAGGGCGGTGCGCTGGTGCTGATCTACAAGGACGGCTCGGTCCTGATCAACCACGGCGGCACCGAGATGGGCCAGGGCCTGCACACCAAGATGCTCCAGGTGGCCGCGTCCACCCTGGGCGTCCCGCTGCACACGGTACGGCTGGCCCCGACGCGCACCGACAAGGTGCCCAACACCTCCGCCACCGCCGCCAGCGCCGGCGCGGACCTCAACGGCGCGGCCGTGAAGAACGCCTGCGAGCAGCTGCGTGAGCGGCTGCTCCAAGTGGCCGCCACCCGGCTCGGCGGCGCCGCCGCGGACGTGCGCATCGTCGAGGGCGTCGCCCGCGTCCTCGGCAGCGAGGAGGAACTGGCCTGGGAGGAGCTGGTCCGCACGGCCTACCTCCAGCGGGTCCAGCTGTCGGCGGCCGGCTTCTACCGGACCGAAGGCCTGCACTGGGACGCGAAGGGCTTCCGGGGCTCGCCGTTCAAGTACTTCTCGTACGGGGCCGCCGCGGCCGAGGTGGAGGTGGACGGCTTCACCGGCGCGTACCGGATCCGGCGGGTGGACATCGTGCACGACGTCGGCGACAGCCTGTCCCCGATGATCGACATCGGCCAGGTCGAGGGCGGATTCGTGCAGGGCGCCGGCTGGCTGACGCTGGAGGACATGCGCTGGGACGGCGGCGAGGGCCCCGGCCGCGGCCGGCTGCTGACCCAGGCAGCGAGCACGTACAAGCTGCCGAGCTTCTCGGAGATGCCCGAGGAGTTCCACGTCCGCCTGTTGCAGAACGCCACCGAAGAGGGCGCGGTGTACGGCTCCAAGGCGGTCGGCGAACCCCCGCTGATGCTGGCGTTCTCGGTCCGCGAGGCACTGCGTCAGGCCGCCGCTGCCTTCGGCCCCGCGGGTGTCAGCGTGGAACTCGCCTCGCCCGCAACCCCGGAGGCGGTGTACTGGGCGATCGAGGCGGCCCGCGGCAGTGGCGCGGCGAAGCCGGCCGGCGAAGCCGGCGGCGCGCCGACGGCCGACCTGACCCATGCCTGACATGACCTGGGTGGCCGCGGTCGCGCGGTTGCGGGCGCGCCGGGAACCCGGCGCGCTCGTGACCGTCGCGACCGTGCGCGGCCACGCGCCCCGCCGGGCCGGCGCCAAGCTGGTGGTCGGACGGACCGAGACCTGGGGCTCGATCGGCGGCGGCAACATCGAGGCCGTCGCGATCGACCGGGCCCGCGAGGTGCTCGGCACCCCCGACGCGGAACCGGAGCTGATGGAGTTCGCCCTGAACGACAAGGTCACCGGTCCGCACGGGGTCCAGTGCTGCGGCGGGGCCGTCAGCGTCCTGCTGGAACCGCTGCCGGTGGTCCCGGCGGTGGCCGTCTTCGGCGTCGGCCACGTCGGCCTGGAGCTGGCCCGGATCCTGGCCCGCCAGGACCTGGACCTGCACCTGATCGACTCCCGGCCGGACCAGCTCAGCAGCGAACGGCTCGGAGTGCTGGCGGACGCCGTGGCGCAGGTCCACGTCCACCACACGCCCCTGCTCCCCGAGGAGGTGCTCGCGGACCTGGCACCCGGCACCCACGTCCTGATCATGACCCACGACCACGCCGAGGACGCCGCCCTCTGCGACGCCGCGCTGCGCACGCCCGGCCTCGGCACGATCGGACTGATCGGCTCGGCCGCCAAGTGGACCCGCTTCCGGCACCGTCTGGCCACGGAGGGAGGGCACGACGGCACCGCGATCGACCGCATCAAGACCCCGATCGGACTCACCCAGATCACAGGGAAGGAACCCGCCACGATCGCGGTGGCCGTCGCGGCCGACCTGCTGTGCACCTTTGCACGGGAACGGGAAAGGGAAAGGGAAGGGGAAGGGGAAAGCGAAGGGGAGCGGGAGCAGGAGCAGGAGCGCGCACGGAGCTGAACAGCAGTCGGCATCACCCGTTTTGGGGACTGTGCGCGGGCGCCCGTCACTGGCTTCCATGGAGGAGGCGCCGCCGTCGCGACGCCGGTCCGGGCAGGACTCGTACGTGAGGTGATCAGCATTGGCGACCGACCGGTACGGTCACGACGTGTACAACGGGACACCGGAGGCGGCCGGCCACCTGGACCGGGCCGTGGAGCACCTGCTCTTCTTCCGGCCCGCGGTGGACGCAGCCGTGGACGACCTGCTGCACGCCGCCCCCGCCGCACCGGTGGCCCAGGCCTTCGCCGCCTATCTGGGGGTGCTGGGCACCGAGTCCGCCGACGCCGCAGCCGCCCGCCAGCGGTTCGACGGCTTCCTCTCCGGTCTGGACACCGGCGGGCTGCCCGCGAGGGAGCGCCTCCACACGGCCGCCGCCGCGAGCCTCCTCGCGGGGGACCTGCGGCGGGGGAGCGCGCTCCTGGAGGAGCTGACCACCGCCTACCCCCGGGACGCGCTCGCCCTGTTCGTCGGGCACCAGCTCGACTTCCTCACCGGTGACGCCCTCCGCCTGCGGGACCGGATCGGCGGCGCCCTGTCCGCCTGGGAGGAGGACGACCCCCATCTCGGCCCCCTCCTCGGCATGTACGCGTTCGGGCTGGAGGAGTGCGGACACTACACCCACGCCCGGGAGACCGGATCGGCCGCGGTGGAGCGCAACAGCCGCGACGTCTGGGCCATCCACGCCGTCGTCCACACGTACGAGATGCAGGGCCGCTTCGCCGAGGGCATCCGCTACCTCGACGCGCGCACCGGGGACTGGTCCGAGGGCAACTTCCTCACGGTGCACAACTGGTGGCACTACGCGCTCTACGCCCTTGAGGCAGGGCGCACGGACACGGCGCTCGCCGTCTACGACAAGGCGCTGCACGACGGGGAGACCCGCGGACCGGCCATGCAACTCCTGGACGCCTCGGCCATGTTGTGGCGGTTCCACCTGGCCGGATCCGACCAGACCGCGCGCTGGAAGGCGCTCGCCGACGCCTGGGCGGCGCGTGCCGATCCGCCGTTCTACGCCTTCAACGACGTGCACGCCGTCATGGCCTACGTGGGCGCCGGCCGGATCGCGGAGGCGCAGCGGCTGATCGCCGACCGCCGGCGCTGGCTGGCCGACCCGGCGGCGCGGGCGGTCACCAACCACGCGATGACGGCGGACGTGGGCCTGCCGGTGTGCGAGGCGCTGGTCGCACAGGCCGCAGGGGACCACGACACCGTCCTGGACCGGCTGTGGCCGCTGCGCCGCCGGCTCCACGAGTTCGGCGGCAGCCACGCCCAGCGCGACGCCCTCCAGAAGACCCTCCTCGAAGCCGCCCTGCACTCCGGGCGGCACGACATGGCGCGGGTGCTGATCAGCGAGCGGACCGCGCTGCGCCCGCAGAGCCCGTACAACTGGCTGATCCGCGCCCGCCTCGCGGACAGCCGGGGGGAGACGGCCCGGGCCGCCGATGCCCGCGAGCGGGCACGGCGGCTGGGGCGGGCGGGGGACCTGGCGGCCGACCGGTTCTGAGGGGCCGCGGGCCGGGTCAGCGCTGGAAGGACACGTCGTAGTAGGTGTCCTTCGGCACGCCCGTCGCGGTGAAGCAGCGGACCTGGACGCCCTCGCTCGGGGTCCAGCGCTCCACCTTGCAGTACGAGGTGTCCGTCCCGTACGCGGTGACCTGGACGGTGCCGTTGCCCAGCGGCATGTTCGTCGGGTGGAACCGGTAGACGCCCTGGCTCACCCGCCGGATGCGGTTGACCACCCCGGTGGAGTTGTACGCGTAGGCGGGTGCCGGGTTGTAGCCGGCCGACAGGGGCTGGTTGGCCCAGGCGTATGCGGCGGGCGTGGTGCGCTGCAGCCCGGTTCCCCGTACGTACGTCAGGGTGAAGCGGTTGTCCTTCGCCCGCCCGGCCGGGTCCGAGCAGAGCACGTTGACCAGCTGCGCGGTGCCGGAGGCGAGCCAGTTGCGGACCTTGCAGCGGACGGCGGTGTCACCGTACGCCGTCACCTGGACGTGGCCCGTGTCCGACCCGATGGACGGGAACCTGACGGTGTACCGGCCGGTCCCCGAGCGGGTGATCGTGTTGGTCGCGCCCGCCGAGTTGAACTGGTAAGCGGTCGAGGGGACGTACCCGGCGTTGGTGGGGTCGTTGGCCCAGACGTACCCGTAACGGCCGCCCAGCGTGGCCGTGTTGGTGAACCCGGCGGTGAACATGGTGTTCACGCGCGCCCCGGTGCGGGTGAAACAGCTGACGCGCACGTCGAGCCGGCTGCCCACGGGCACCCAGGAGGCGACCTGGCAGGTGTGCGTCGTGGCCCCGTAGGCGGTCACGTGCACGGTCCCGCCCACCCGTCCGAGGTTCGGCATGCGCACCGTGTACTGGCCGGTGCCCGTCCGGACGACGGTGTTGGTCGCCCCGGTGGAGTTCCGGCTGTAGAGCGAGGCCGGGGTGTACGGCGTGTTGAGTGCGTGGGCCGGGGAGTTGGCCCAGACGTAGCCGCGTCCGAAACTCGGCGCGGCCTGCGCGGTGGTCGCCCCCAGGGCCACCGCACCTCCGGCGAGGGCCAGGGTGGTGGACACGGCCAGCGCGCGGCGGCGCCACCCGGTCAGCAGACGGGATGCGTTCACGTGTGTTGTCCCCTCCTGTGAGCCGCCCCGTACGGTCGTCAGGTCGGGGCGGCGTTCGGGAACCTACACATTCGGCCAATGGCCGACCAACCATTCCTCCGAACAGCCGAGAGCGCACGGAAGCTCCTGCCAGCGCCCCCCGGCAATCGGAGCGCCCCCTTGGACCGGTCCAGCTGCGCGAGGCGCGACACCCGGGGGTGCGGGTGGCGGAGGCGGCGCGGCGGCAGGGCGGCGGCCGCAAGACGCGTCGGCCGGTGGGTTACCGGCGGTACAGCGGGGCTCCAGCCGCGCGAGAGGGGGCGATCCCAGGCTGTGTGGCACACCCGCGCCGGTACCGTGCCGGCGCCCCTCACGCGGGAGTTGCCCCATGCATCCTCGTCGCCTGCACCGCCGCCTCGGCACCGTCCTGGCCGCCGGTGCCGCCGCGATCGTGCTCGCCGCCGCACCGGCCTCCGCCGCCCCGGCCGACAAGCCGCAGGTCCTGAGCAGCTGGACCCAGACCAGCTCCGCCAGCTACAACGCCTGGGTCTCGGCGAACAACAACAAGGGTTCCTGGTCGGCGTACGGATTCGACTGGTCGACCGACTACTGCTCGACTTCCCCGGACAACCCCTTCGGCTTCCCGTTCCAGACGGCCTGCGCCCGCCACGACTTCGGCTACCGCAACTACAAGGCCGACGGCACCTTCGGCGCCAACAAGAGCCGCCTCGACGACGCCTTCTACGCCGACCTCAAGCGGGTCTGCGGAGCGTACTCCGGTCTGAAGAAGACCTCCTGCGACTCCACCGCCTGGACCTACTACCAGGCCGTGAAGGCCTTCGGCTACACCGCCGCGGTCGACGGCGCGGCCGACAGCACCGGCGGCCGCTGACGCGCAGGCACCGGCAGCAGCACCGGCACCCGGGAAGGCGCCCCCGGGTGCCGGTGCCGGTGCCGCCGCGCCGGTGGCCGCCGGCGCCGTCAGGCGGCCTCGGGCTCGGGCGTCCGTGCCTCGATCCCGCGGCGGCCGGCGAGACGGGCGGTCAGCAGGCAGAAGGCCGGCGTGAACACGAGCTCGGCCACGAGCGCCTCCCACGGGGCGTCGGCGGCGGTGCTCTGGTCGGAGAGCTCACCGAAGACGGCGGAGAGGGAGAAGGCGATCAGGTTGTTCACCGTGTGCGCGGCGATGACGGCCTCCAGGCCGCCGGTACGGATGGTCAGCCAGCCCCACCAGGCCGCCGAATAGCACAGCAGCAGGAACCCGGACAGCTGCCCGAAGCCGTGGGCGAGGGCGAACAGCAGCGAGGCCACGGCCACCCCCGGCCAGGGCGAGCGCAGGAACCCGCCGAAGAGCTGGGCCAGCCAGCCGCGGAAGACGAACTCCTCTGCCGCCGCCTGGAAGGGCACGAGCGCCCACAGCACCACCAGGCTCAGCAGCAGCGAGGACCAGCCCGGGAACTCCCCGTCCACGGCCTCCGGTCCGTCCTCGAACAGGCCCCAGCCGATGAGCACGAGGTTCTGGAGGACGAGGGCGGCGGCCGCGAGGCCGAAGCACCGCCCCAGCCACCCCCACCGCAGCCGCCCGGTGACGGACGCGAGGGTGCCGGCGGGCCGTCCGCCGCACACGCGTACGGCGATCAGCACGGCCGGGGTCCACAGCGCGAGCGCGATCAGCAGGACGGCGTTGTCGAGCAGCGGGTCGGCGAAGAGCATCTCGGCGTCGTCCGGCGCGGACTCCAGCCCGAAGACCGCACCGGCGACGGCGGATCCGCCGAACGCGACGACCAGCCCGGCGATCATGAGCGCGAGGGCGAGGAAGAACTCCCCGACCCGCGTCCAGCCGCGCTGCCGCCCGTTGCGCCCCTGCTCGTGGTACGCGCTCCCGGGCGGGGCGGCCACCGGCCCGGGCCGCGCCACCGGCCCCGGCGGCACCCACCCCGGCGCCACCTGCGGTACGGGCCAGGGCTCCTGCCCGGACGGAGGCGGCGCCCAGGGGTCGTCGGGGTGCGGCGGAGGGCCGGGTATCGGATGGGACATCGGCAACTGCTTTCTCGGGTCGCGCATGCGCGGAGCGCGGTCTGTCCCCCCGAGTCTGCCAACCCCCCGCCACCACGAAGCCCCCGCCCTCCCTGCGCGCGGGCAATCGAACGCCGGACCGCCCGCGCCGCCGGGAGCGCATCCCGACCGGTCAGGAATCGAGAAGCGGGGGCCGCGGCCCCGCCCCTAGCCTGATCAGGACGGAGAAGAGGAGAAGACCATGAAGTTTCGGACGCACGTCGAGCCGCCCGAGCCCATGCGCGGGCTGGAGGTCCCGCCCGAGGTGGTGGAGGCGCTCGGCGGGGGCGCGCGCCCCCCGGTGACGATCACGGTCAACGGGCACTCCTGGAAGAGCCGGGTCGCCATCCTGCGCGGCCGCCACCTGCTCGGCCTCAGCATCGCCCACAGGCGGGCCGCGGGTGTCGACACCGGCGAGGAGGTCGAGGTGGAGCTGGAGCTCGACACCGAGCCGCGCGTCGTCGTCGAGCCCGAGGACTTCGCCCGCGCCCTGGACGCGGACCCGGCCGCCCGCGCCGCGTACGACACGCTCGCGTACGGCCACAAGCGCGAGCACGTCCGCGCCATCGAGAGCGCGAAGAAGCCGGAGACCCGCCGGCGCCGCATCGAAAAGGCCCTCGCCGCCCTGCGCGGCTGACGGCGGCCCCGTCCCGCGGGCGGGTCTGTTCGGGCGACAGCGGCGGGCCCGTTCGGCGTACGTGCTCCGGCGCGCGGGGCGGGGCCGCCCGGAGGGGATACGGATGTTCCCGGCGCCGGGTCCCGGGACCCCGCGCCACGGCACGCCCCGCCCTCCCCCCGTCGTCCCAGGGAGCCCCCGATGAGCTGGATCAACCGACGTGACCTCGCCCTGCTGGCCCTCCGCGCAGGAACCGGGGCCGTCCTCATGGCGCACGGCACGCAGAAGCTGTTCGGCTGGTTCGGCGGCGGCGGGCTGGAGGGGACCGCGGCCGCGATGGAGCACATGGGCTTCACCCCCGGCCGCCGCAGCGCCCTGGCCGCCGGGCTCGGCGAGACCGGGGGCGGGGCCCTGCTCGTCCTGGGTCTGGCCACTCCGGCCGCGGGCGCGGCGGCGGCCGGGGCCATGGCCGGTGCGGTTTCCGTCCACGCCCCGGCCGGGTTCTTCGCCCAGGGCGGGGGCTACGAGTACCCGGCCTTCCTGGGGTTCACGGCCGCCACCATCGGCCTCGCCGGCGCCGGCCGCTACTCCCTCGACCACGCCACCGGGCACACCTTCGACCAGCGGTGGATGCTCGCCCTGGCCTTCACGGCGAGCGCGGTCGCGGCCGCGGCGGTCGTCGCCAAGCGGGCGAAGGACCAGCAGGAGCCCGGAGCGGACACGGCCTGACGGCCTGGGAGGCGCCGCCCTCCGGACGGCAACCCCTCCGGACGGCCGGCGGCCGGGCGACCGCCGGCCGGGGCCAGGGGCTTATGCCTCGGCCTCCGGCGTGTCGCCCGGCTCGCCGGCCTGCTCCGATCCGTCCGGGGCGGCGGCAATCCCGGTGTCGGCCTCCTCGGCCGGCACGACGCGGTCTCCGGGGCGGGCTCCGTCCATGAGGTCCTCCTGTGGTGAGGGCGCGCGGGTGCGCGCGTTGGTCGCCGTCCGAACCCGGACGCGCGTCCCAGTAGGCCGGCCGCTGTTCCACGGACGATCAACATCCGATCAACAGCAGCCGGGGCCACCACCCGCGACCGTCACACGGCCGGCCCGCCCGCCCGCGTTGCGGATGAGCTGCCGCAGCACCTTCGGCGCGGTGGCGTGATGGCGAGGCCGAGAGGTGGGCGGCAGGTCCCCGGGCGCCTGCCGCCACCGGTGTCGTTACGCGGCTTCCCCCGCCCCCGGTGTGACGATGCGCGGGACGAGAGGACCGGGGCATGTGTCACTACTGCGGCTGCCGTGAGATCCCGCTGATCAAGGACTTCATCGCCGAGCACGAAGCGGTCACCGACCTGGCGGGCGACGCGGTGCGCGCACTCGACGCGGGCGACAGGGAACGGGCCCGCACCCTCGCCGCGCGGATGGCTGTCCTCCTGCGCGACCACTGGGCGGGCGAGGAACAGGGCCTGTTCGCGGTCATGCGCGAGAACGAGGAGTACGCGGACTACATCGACGCCCTCGTCGGCGAACACCGCGAGCTGGCCGCCTTCCTGGCCGCCCTCGACCTCGACTCGCCCGCGCAGCGCGCCGCCTTCCTCCGCTCCGTGGACGAACTGCACCAGCACATCGCCAAGGAAGAGGACGGCCTCTTCCCGGCCTCCCTCACCGAACTCAGCGGCCACCAGTGGGACCGCTCGATGGCCGCCTGGCGCGCGGTGCACGCCCCCGCGGGGGAACCCGCGGCGGAACCCGCCGCGGATTCCGCCGCGGAACCGGCCGGCTGACCCGCGTCGTTGCGAGTCCACCACCGAGCCGAGCCCGATCGGCTCCGCCCCCCGCCCGTGCCCCTCAGCCGCCGCCCGGCCTCGCGCAAGAGGCCGTCGCCGGCGCCGTCAGCAGCGGCCGGCCGGGCGGGCGCGGGTCACCAGGTCGGTGTGCCCCGTGGTGCCGTCCAGCCACACGGTGCGCCGGCCGGTGTCGGCCGCCAGGCCCAGCTGCTCGCCCCGGTTGCAGGAGATCCGCCGGAGGCCGCGTCCGTCCGCGTCCGTCTGCACCAGCTTCGGGAGCCTGTCGTTGGACCACCGCGGGCCGGTCCGGGGACCCGTCTCCGGCCGCCACCGGAGCAGGCTGACCGCCGAGTCCGTGGCATCCAGGCTCCAGAAGTGCGCCGCCGGGTCCTGCTCCCCGATCAGGTCCGTCAGCCCCGTGCCGTCGAGGTCCGCGCGGCGCAGCGCCATCCGGTTGTCGTCCGGGATGTCGTCCACCAGCCAGTACACGTGCCGGCCCGTCACCACCGGCGAGCCCAGGCCGTTGTAGCCGCCCTTCGGCGGCACCAGCACCTTGCGGCCGGTGCGCACGTCGGCGATCTCCACGCTGATCTGCTGGAGGCCGTCCGCCCCGTCGAAGAGCTTCGCGTACGCGAGCCGGGAGCCGCTCAGCGTGGGCAGGGCGGTCACGACGGAGTTGCTGCCGCCGTCCACGTACACCGGCTCGCGGTCGCCGGGGCGCAGGTACCCGACCCGCTGCTGCCCGCGCGGGCTGATCTCCTGGAATGCGATCACGTCACCGGAGACCCGTACGTTCCCGATCGTGGCGGGCTCCGACCACACCGTGCGCACCGGGCCGCCCGCCAGCGGGCGCGACAGCACCGACACCCCGTCCGGCCCGTACGCCGCCCAGACCACGGTCTTGCCGTCGGTGTCCGGGTACACGTGGGCCCGGCCGTCGTTGGGGCTGATCCGCCGGGCCCCGCCCCTGCCGTCGGTGCGGCCCGCGTACACCGAGTACGCCTCCCGGCCCGACTCGTCCGAGGAGGAGGAAGCCCACCAGCCGCCGCCCGCCCCGGGCTGGGTGCGGGTCGTGTTCACGTCGCCCAGCAGCCGGTCGGAGTCCACCCCGAGGGCCTTCTCCCAGCCCGGCACGATGCCGTGGGCGTCGAAGGCCCGCCGCACCGCCCTGCGCTGGTCCGCCGTCGCCCCCAGGTCCCGGGCGGCGGCCAGCACCGCGGCCCGGGCCTGGGTGAAGCCGTCCAGCGGGGTCAGGTACCGGGTCAGCGCCCGGTAGACGATCCGGTCGGCGAGCCGGGCGCCGAGGTCCTCGCGGATGTCCCACAGCGCCCCGGAGAAGATCGTGGAGTTCAGGTGCACGCCGCCGTCGTCGGTGCCGTAGGTGACGCCGAGGAAGTCCGCGGCGGTGGTGCGGCCGTCGTTGAGGTCGCGCAGTGCGCACGCGCGGGGGGACTGCGTACGGCACAGGTCCTCGCCCAGCAGGCCCGCGGCCGGGTCGCTCATCGGGGTGCCCGAGGCGGTCAGGTCGATGGCGTTGCCGAAGTAGTCGGCCACCGCCTCGTTGAGCGCCCCCGACTGCCCGACGTAGATGAGGCCCGCGGTGTGTTCCACGATGCCGTGGGTCATCTCGTGGCCGACCACGTCGAGGTCCGCGGACAGCGGCTTGTACTCCTCGTCCCCGGTGCCGTAGACCATCTTGGCGCCGTCCCAGAAGGCGTTGACGTACGGCAGCCCGTACTGGTCGCGCACGCCCACCAGCGAGTTGACGGCCCCGCCCTTGCCGTCGAGGCCGTCCCGGCCGTGCCGGGTGCGGAAGTAGTCGTACACCTGTCCGGCGGCCCAGTGGGCGTCCACCGCGCCCGAGTCGGTGGCCGTCCGGCCGAACTTCCTCGTGGCCGAGACGACCGGCCCGATGCCCGCCGGCCAGGCGCCCGCGACCTCGTCCACGCGCTTGCCGCTCGCATCGTAGGTGGTGAGCGGATTCCTGCTGGTGGACCAGGTGCGTCCGTAGTCGGTCAGCGAGTAACCGGCCTTGTCCCGGTGCAGGTTGAGGGCGGTCTTCGCGCCGTTGAGCCGGGTGCCCGAACCGGCGGTGACCGGCGCCGCCTCGATCCGCCGGACGGACGAGTACGCCAGCACCGGGAAGCCGGAGCGGGCGTCGACGTAGACCTCCTGCTTGACCGGGCCGCCGGTGGCGGGGTCGCCGCCGGTGACCGTGACGTGGTGCGTCAATACGCCCTTCCCCCGCGGGAGGACGACCAGCCCGTGCACCGCGACGGACAGCCGGGCCGTCAGCGGGCCGCGCGCAGCGGCGCCGGTACGGGCACCCGTCGCGGAACCCGTCCCGGCCCCGGCCCCGGCTGCGGAGCCCGTCCGCGCCCGGCCCCCGGCCGTGCCCGGGCCCGCCTGGGCCCGGCTCGGCCGGGACGGGGCCAGCTTCTGCCGGGAGAGCTGCTCCCGCACCGCCGCCAGCGCCCGTTCACCGGCCAGGGCGGGGGCGACGGCCGGCCGGGCGTCCACGTCGAGGCCGGTGAAGTACCGCCCCGACGTGCCCGTCACCAGCCGCTTCCCGTCGCGCTGCACCATCCGGACCACGTACTGCCCGCCGAGCACCGGCAGCCCGCGGTGCCGCTGCGCGAAGCGGACCGTCTCCTCGGCCCCCTCCCGTACGGTCGAGGCGGCCGTCAGGTCCCGCCGCGGATCGGCGATGGCGTACCGCCCCGTCCGAGCCGCGAGGTGGCCGACGGCGGCGTCGGCCGCGGACCCGCCGGCCGGCACCGCCTCGGCGATCCCCGAGACCAGCGCCGGAGCGGCGGTCCCCTCGCCGGGCACCACCTCGGCGGCCGGCGGTACGGGCCCGGCGGCCCGGGCAGTGGCCGGCAGAAGGCCGGACAGCAGGGCCGCCGCGCCGAGGAGCGCCGCAGCGCCCGATGTCCGGACCGTCCTCACGGACGTCCGTGACCTGCTCACCATCGTGTTCCCCCTCTGGATGCGCGCCCGTCGCGCGGTGGTCTTCCGGACCGCCATGCAACGTGTTGCACACACGTGGATCAAGGAATAAGCGCTGGTCACAACTGTGGAAGCACACTTGTGGACAGAAGGCGCGCACGCCGAGAATCCCCTCCATGACCACGAAAACCACGCTGGCGGAACTCGGTTTGGGGGCCGACGCGGAACGGGTGTACCGCGCCCTCTCCCGCCGTCGGGAGGCCGGTCCCGACCGGCTGAGCGCCGAACTGGGCATGGGACGCGAGGAGTTCGACCGGGTTCTGGCCCTCCTGCGCGAGCACGGCTTCGTCACCGGGGACCTGCCGGGGGAGCAGGCGGGGGAGGGCGGCGCGGGGAGCCCGGGGGGACTGCCCCGCCCGGTGCCCGCCGGCCCGGCGATCCGCGCCCTCGCCCACCGCCGTTCCGCCGAACTGCACCGCCGGGCCGCGGAGCTGGAACGGATCCGGATGGCCGCGGACGAGATCGCGGTGGGGCTCGGTCCGGACGCCCCCGGCGGCTCCGACGGCGCCGGGTGGGAGACGGTCTGCGGGCAGGAGCGGATCGTGGACCGGGTGGCGGAACTCCTCGCGGAGGCCCGCCACGAGGTGGCCTTCCTCGACCGCCCGCCGTACGCGATGCCGGTCCGGCCCGAGGAGTACCTCCCCGGCCACGGCCTCGACGGCCTCCTCGCCCGCGGGGTGGACGTCCGGATCGTGGTGGGCGAGGAAGCCCTCGACCGGCCGGGCCGGTGGGAGGTGCTGGCCCCGCTCATGGCGGCGGGGGTACGGATCCGCGCGGCGGCCGCCGTACCCACCAAGCTGCTGGTGGTGGACGGGCGGACCGCGCTGCTGCCGCCCACCGGTGAGGCGGATCCCACCAGTTCGGCCCTGCTGGTCTCCGAAGGGCTGCTGGGCCCCGCGATGGTCGGGCTGTTCGAGGCCGTGTGGCAGGGCGCCCTGCCGTTCGGCGGTCCGGAAGGGCGCGCCGAGCCGGTACCCGAGGGCGGGCGGGCCCTGCTGGGCCTGATGGCCGGAGGCCTCAAGGACGAGGCCATCGCCCGCCAGTTGGGCGTCCACGTCCACACCGCCCGGCGCCGCATCAACGCCCTCCTCGGCGAACTCGGCGCCACCACCCGCTTCCAGGCCGGCGCCCGCGCGGCCCTGCGCGGCTGGCTCTGATCCGGCCCCGCGGCCGCGTCGCTCCCCGGCTACTCGCCGCCCCCGGCCTGCCGCGGCCACCCGGGGGCCGGGGTCTCCCTGCCGGGGAGGGGCCGACTGCCGTCTGGGGCCCCGTCCTCCTCGGTGAGGAAATGGACCTGGTGCAGCTCGGCGGGGTGCCGCGGGCCGAGCGCGAGGAGGTCCGGGTCTTCCCGGACCTCCTGCCAGAACTCCGCCTCCGTCGCTGCGGTGCCGAGCACCATCCACGGCGGCCCGTACCCCGTCCCCGCCGCCCACACCCGGAGCCCGCGGCCGCCCGGTCCGTACAGCTCCTCGCCGACCGGGGCCTCCTGCATCTCGGCGAGCAGGGCCGGGGTGTGCCGCTCCGGGCACGCGGGCGCCAGCCAGTCCCGCTCCCACTCCGTGCGCAGGCGCTCCGTCGCCGCGTCGGCGGCGCGGTCGGCCTCGTCCACCTCCCCCTGTACGGCGTTGGAAGCCGCGGGCCGGAGCACGCGCACCAGCAGCCCGTGCCCGCACGGCCCGTAGCGGAACAGCCTGAAGATGTCGATCGGAGCGCCCACGGGACCATTGTGCCGCCGGACGGCCCGCCGCTGTGCTGCCGGGCGCCCCGCCCCCCGGGCCCCCGCGCCTCAATCCCCGAGGCCGGACTGCGGCCTCAGGGGCGGGAGTCACGCGGGCTGCGGGGTGAGCCGCTTGTGGCCCTTCCGGTCGTAGTACGCGGTCATCGCGAAGCCGAAGACCAGGGCGAGGACCACCCCGATCGCGATCATGACCCAGGAGCGGGCCAGACCGGCATCCCCCCGGGCGTCGAAGTAGAGGATCGCGCGGACCCCGTCGCTGAGCTGCCGCATCGGCTCGAAGCGGGCCAGGAAGCGGTAGAACTCGGGAACCGCCTGGAGCGGGATGGTGGCGCCCGACGAGGGCAGGCCGAGCACGATGAACACGAAGAGGGAGACGAGCTGCCCGATCCCGCCGAACGCGGCGTTGACGGCCTGCACGCCCAGGCCGACCGCGAGGGTCGCGCAGTACGAGTACACCCACAGCAGCGGCAGGTGCTCGGCGTCCATGCCGAGGACCGTGATGCAGGCCAGCATCACGAGCGTGGTGCTGAGCACCGAGATCCCCGCGGTCATCGCCATCTTGAGCAGCAGGGTCTGGGTCCGGTCGATCGGCACGGTCGGCCGGCGGGTGTGCCAGGGGCCGATCTCGCTGTCCGCGTAGCCCAGGGCGGTGTCGACCCCGTTGCTGATGACGTTGCCCCCGCTGAACCCGGCGAGGACCAGCAGCAGGGTGTAGTAGAAGGCGGACAGGCCGAGCCCGGTGCGGGAGCCGATGGGGTGGCCGACCTGGGTGACCACCTCGACCGGGTCGGCGAGCAGCAGCTTCGCCGCGGCGCCCGCCCGGTCGCCGGCGCTCTGCACGAGCCGCTGGCCGAGGGACCGCGAGGCGGCGTGCGCGGCCTGGGTGCTGATCTGGCTCGCGAGGGAGGACCCGAGACTGCCCTTGCCCGGATTGGTGAGCACGACCATGAGCGGCCGGTGCGTGGCCCCTGGCGTGGTGAGGGCCGCGACGGAGTCCGAGAACCCGGCCGGGACCACCAGCGCCCCGTACACCTTCCCCGAGTCGAGCTGGTCCTCGGCCTGAGCCCGCGTCAGCACCCGCCAGTCGGCCTTGCCCCCGGCGGGGTCCGCGGCGATCGCGGCCGTGATCCGCCCGCCCAGACCCTGCTTGCCGGTGTCCTCGTTCACGAGGGCGATGGGCAGCTCGCGCAGATCCCCGTACGGGTTGACGATGCCGCCCATGTACAGGAGCGACAGCAGGAGGGCGAGCAGCCCGGTGAGCAGGGTCGGGATCAGCCACAGCTTCGGGCGGCGCAGCAGGGCCGAGGCCGTGGCCTGGACCGGGGCGGGCGCGGACATGGGCCTCCGTAACGTTCCTGCGGACCGGCGGGGGACGGGCGGACCGCCCGAAAGCCCCGGGAGGTACCCCACACCCCGACCGCCGCCCCACCCCGGAAGCGGGCCCGCCGCGTACCCCGTACGGGCCGCCCGCGCCCTGCAAGCGGCGCAGTCCGGACACGCGGCCGGACCGCGGAGGTCCGCCGCGTGCCCGGGGGCTCGCCCGGACGGGTCGTCAGGCGTGGTGCCAGACCGGGGCGGTCTGGTGGGGGATGCCCTGGACGAAGTTGGAGAGGGTGCCGTTCGCGTTCAGGACGACGATGGTGTTGTCGGACTGGAGGATGACCGACTTGCCCTGGGCGAAGTAGGTCCAGTTGCTCCACGTGCCGCGCGAGGTCATCTGGACCCCGTACAGGCCGTCCTTCTTCACCAGGCGGACCTTCGTGCCGCCCGCGACCTTG
This sequence comes from Streptomyces sp. NPDC030809, assembly GCF_055572195.1. Lineage (NCBI taxonomy): Bacteria > Bacillati > Actinomycetota > Actinomycetes > Kitasatosporales > Streptomycetaceae > Streptomyces > Streptomyces sp. NPDC030809. Next base: position 322,840 of record NZ_JBVIDV010000005.1, on the reverse strand, counting down.
TACACGCCGAGCCTCGGCGAGACGGTGGTGGCGCCGGTCCAGCTGTGGACCTCGCCGTCGATGGTGAGGCGCACGTAGCGCTGGCCGACCTTGCGGATGTCCTGGTACGCGTCGGGGGCCGGGCTCAGGAAGCCCACGCGCTTGCCGTTCTCGATGATGTGCGCGCTGAAGATCTGCGGGCCGGCCTTGTAGGTCTTGACGGTCAGACTGCCGTACCGCGTGGTGGAGTGGAGGCGGCCCACGGCGACGCAGTGCTTGGACAGCAGCGGGAACGGGGTGGCCGCCCACGGCGTGCCACCGCCCTGGGTGCGCTGCTTGAAGACGGGCTCCTCGGACAGCGCGCCGTCGATCCGCAGGCCGTTCGCCAGGTCCAGCGGCTTGGTCTGGTCGACCGTGTGGAGGACCTTGCCGTGCTCGTCGCGCAGCTGGGCCCGGGCGCCGGTGTGGGCGCTGTGGGTCAGCTTGACCGTCCAGCCGCCGCCGAACACGGACGGGACGACCCTGCTCTGGACGCAGTGCTCGGCGACCACCAGGGAGCGCGCCGGGGAGGCCGTCCGGGCCGGGGAAGAGGCCGCGAAGGCCGTGGCGGGAGCGGCGACCGCGCCGAGGAGGGCGAGGGCGGCGGTGGCGGCGCGGAAGGCGGTGCGCATGACGACTCCTTGAGGCTGTGCTGCGGGTGAAGGAGAGCCGTATGCCGTGGTCTCTTCCGGTGGAGGCCGTCGAGTTCGGGCCGGCTACGGGAAGAACACTAGTGATCTTGTGTAGCTGGAACCGTCCGGTCTGCGTCACGGGCGTGTGACAGACGTCAGCTCGGGGTGCCGCCGTACGGGGTGGTCATGAACTCCAGGACGACGGTGCCGCCCGGGTCGAGGAGGTACAGGCCGCGGCCGCCGTACAGGGTGTTGATGGTGTTCTCCCGGGTGCGCATCGGGTCGGCCCAGTACGGCAGCCCGCGGGCGGTGATGCGGTCGAGGACCGTGTCGAACTCGGCGTCGGTCACCCGGAAGGCGAGGTGGCTGTTGTTCAGGTGTGCGTGGGGCACGATGTCGTCGGCGAAGTCGATGCCGACGCCGTTGGACGAGGAGACCTGGGTGAAGGGCCCCCACACCACGGGCTCGTCGAAACCGGCGAGTTCGTGGAGGAACTCCGCGGTGGCGTGCCGGTCCTTGACGTGGACGATGATGTGGTCGAGGTGGTTGGGCACGGCGGCTCTCCGTTCGCTCGCAAGGGGTGCGCGCCGTGCCCGTCGGCCCGGATGCGGCCGGCCGGTCGGCGCCTCACCGCGGATCCTCGGACATCAAGTGCACTTGAGGTCAAGGGCGGGTGCGCGCCGAGCGTGCCGCCCCCCCCCGCAAACTCGCGTGCGGGCGCCGCACGGTGGGCCTTACGCTGCGCCCGCGGGAGGCGAGGTGCGCCTCTGCCGCCGGGACCGATCGGAGTGCACGGGTTATGACCAGTCGGCTTTTCGCCATCTGCTTCCAGGCGACCTCACCTGCGGACCTGGCGCGGTTCTGGGCCGGTGTCCTGGGCTGGGACCCGGCCGGCGGCCCGGACGAGGAGGACGGCTCCGCCGCGATCCTGCCGCCCGCGGGCGAGGGCTTCCGCATCCGCTTCCTGCCGGGCGGCGAGCCCAAGTCCCGGCAGAACCAGGCGCACTTCGACCTGCCGAGCGAATCCCCCGCGCACCAGCAGCAGACGGTGGCCCGCGCCCTGGAACTCGGCGGGCGGCACATCGACGTGGGCCAGCGCCCGGAGGAAGGGCACGTGGTGCTGGCCGATCCGGACGGCAACGAGTTCTGCGTCATCGCGGCGGGCAACAAGTTCCTCGCCGGCACCGGCGTCATCGGAGCCCTGGCCTGCGACGGCACCCAGGCGGTCGGCTACTTCTGGAGCAAGGCGCTGGGGTGGCCGCTGGTCTGGGACCAGGACGAGGAAACCGCGATCCAGGCCCCGGACGGCGGTACGAAGATCACCTGGGGCGGCCCCCCGGTGGCACCGAAGACGGGCCCGAACCGCCTGCACCTCGAACTGGCGCTGCCCGCCGGAGCCGACTGGCAGGCCGAGCTCGACCGCCTGATCGCACTCGGCGCGCAGCACACCGGAACCGCCGCTGACGGGCCGGGCCGTGCCCTGCTGCTCGACCCCGACGGCAACGAGTTCACCGTACGGAGGTCCGCCTAGTACTCCGCAGGTCTTCCTTGGCCGGTCCGCGAGCAGCCCCGGCACGAACGCCCTTGCCGTGGTCTCCGGTGAGGACGGCCACCGTTGATCATCGTGAGTTGTGTCGACAAACGAAGATCAGCCGGTGGCCGTGCGCCGCAACCTCGCCCGGCACGATCAAGGCCGGCGTCAGAGCGGCTGTCCGCTGTCAGAGGGTGGCGGCACGCAGCGCGATCAGGGCGACGGAGGCCATGGTGAGCACCGCCGCCGGAGACGCGCCTTTGCGGTCGCCGACGCGCAGGTGGAAGGCGACCGCCCCGGCGAAGTAGAGCGTCAGACCGATCGCGGCGGCGATTCCGACGGGTCCCCACCAGAGTCCGGCGATCACACCGGCCGCGCCCGCTATCTGAGCGCCGATCAGGAAGGCCATCATGCTCGGCGGCACTCCGAGGGTGGACATCTGCTCGGTGATGTGCCGTGTCCGCAGAGACTTGGCCCCGGCCGATACCAGGAGAAGCGCCGACATGAACACGGTGACGACGGCAAGGGAGACGAACATGGCTGAAACCTCAATCGTGCGAGATGCGAGTAAGGGGGCGTGCGCACCTCGACGACGATAGGCGGCCGTCAGGTACCTCCAGGTAACCTTCGGGGCATGACCCTGCGACCCGGAATCGTCTTCCTCTCCGACTGTCCCGCTCTCCTGGCCATGGAGATCATCGCCAGCAAGTGGTCCATGGTCACGCTCTTCGCGCTGACCGACGGCCCGTTGCGCCACGGCGAGCTGGTCGAGCTGAGCGGTGGCATTTCGCGCAAGGTACTGACCCAGACGTTGCGTCGGCTCCAAGCCAACGGGCTCGTCGAGCGGCACGCGTACGCCGAGGCGCCGCCGCGCGTGGAGTACGGCCTGACCGATCTCGGGCGAACCCTGGAGGAGCCCATCAGGATGCTCACCGCATGGGCGCGGGAGAACGGCGAGGCGGTCGTCACTTTCCGGGAAGCAGCCGAGGCGGCCGGGACCACCGCGGCGGATCAGGTGCGGTCCCGGTGAAGACCCCTCATGTCACCTCGGGGTCGAGACCCTGGTCCTGAAGGAGCTCCCGCAACCGAACCCCAAGGGTGCTCGTACCAGTCCGCAGATACTCGGTGTACTCCGCCCCCGGAGCACCCTCGCCGTGCAAGCATCGTGCCGGACCCGGGGCTGCGTCCGTGCCGGCCGAGGGCCGCACGCTTCAACGGGCCGGGGCAGGGGGCAGATGACGAACCATGGCGGGGCATTCCGGTTCATAGGCCTGGCGGTGGCACCCGGGACACCTGCCCGGCGGAGGCCCTGCGGCACCCGCCTGCGCCGGACACGCCGGCCGCGGCGGCTGCCCCCGCCCCGGACGCACCCCCGGCCTGGGCCCCCGCGGTCACCGCGGACCGGCTCGTCTCCTGGGCCGCCGCCTCCCGGGCCCGTCAACTCCTCATCGCCGTGGACTGCTGCACCTCGGGCACCGCGCTCGACACCATCCGGGCGGCAGACCGGGTGGCCAACCGGATGCTCACGAGCGGGAGCGCGGAAGCGGCCGCCTTCCTCTGGATCGGGATCCTCACCGCGAGCGGTCCCGACCAGCCCGCCGCCGAAGGGCTGCTCGCCGACCACCTCGCCGAGGTCCTGCGGAGCGGCCCCGGCCCCGGCGGCAAATGGGGGGCCTGGGCCGCGAACCTGCCGATGGTGAGCGCGGGCGACGTGGTCGAGGCGCTGCGCGGCCGATGGCGCCGGCACGTCGCCCCCGACTCCGGCCAGCAGCTCCACTTCGCCGCCGACCCGCTGCGCGCCCTCGTGGCGCACGAACGGGAAGAGGAAGGCTGGCGGGGCATGTTCGCCAACCCCTGCTACCGGCGCGGCACCGGCCTGCAGATCGTGCAGCACCTCCGCGAGGCCGCCCGCGGCGCGCTGACGGGCCCGGACGCGGCCCCGACGGACGACCGCTCGCCCGCCTGCTCGCGCGGGCACGGGCCTGGCCCCTGGACCCCGCCCGGGAGCGCCGCGTACTCGCCGTGCTCGACCGCATCGACAGCGCCCGCCGGGCAGGCCGCCCGGAGGACCTGGGCCGGGCCCTGGACGCCCTAGCCGTGCTGGCTCCGCCGCTGGCGGGCACCCCGGTCGGGGAACCGGGCGGGGCCTCGGCGCAGGTCGGCGAGCGGATCGACCGCATCCTGCGCGAACCCGCCGACCCGCCCGCGCTCCCGGCGGATCCGCCTGCGGACCCGCCGGAGCGGCGCTGACGGAGCGGCGCCGACGGGCGGTCGGTGACCGCCCGGGCCGCCGCCCCGTGCTCAGGCCCGGCTTCGGGCCGCCGCCAAGGCGTCCTTGACCTCCTGCGCCACCCGGGCCGCGTCCGCCGGGTTGTTCACCACGTCCGTCCGGTTCATGTCGATGACGAGGACCTCGCTGGCCGAGTAGTGCTTGTGCACCCAGTCGTCGTAGCCGGACCACAGGATCCGGTAGTACTCGACGAGGCTCTCGTCCTGCTCGAAACCGCGCCCCCGCAGCCCGATCCGGTGCAGCACCGTCTCGAAGTCGGCCTTCAGGTAGACCATGAGGTCGGGCGCCTTGCGGTACGGCAGGCCGTCGATCTCGCGCATCATCTCGCCGAGCAGCCCCTCGTACACCTGCATCTCGAGCGAGCTGATCCGCCCCAGGTCGTGGTTGACCTTGGCGAAGTACCAGTCCTCGTAGATGGAGCGGTCGAGGACGTTGTCACCCTGCTTGTACGCCTCCTTGATCGCGGCGAACCGCGTCTGGAGGAAGTAGAGCTGCAGCAGGAAGGGGTAGCGCTTGGCCTGGATCTCCTCGGGGCTCGCCGTGTAGAAGAGCGGGAGGATCGGGTTGTCGTCGACGCTCTCGTAGAAGACGTCGCTGCCGAGCTCCTTGGCGAGCAGTTCCGCCACGCTCGTCTTGCCGATTCCGATCATGCCGCCGACGCAGATCACTGGCATACCTCGCTTCTCCCTGGGGGTCTTCTGTTCGCAGGAGGGCGGGTCGGGCACACCGCCACCATGGAGACGCATGCCGGCGGTCACTCGATTCCCCGAGATCGCGTGATCAGCGTCATGTGGTTGCGTCCGGACCGAGCCCCGACGCAGGCCGCCTCCCCGACGGTCCGGACCACCCCATCCATGGGTGCCGCAATCCCGGCGGGCCACCGCCCCGCGGCCGCCAAGAAGCATAAATGACGACAAGCCCACCGCCTGCCAGAACGACTTCCCCCGCAGGCGCGCCAGGACCCGCGCAGCGCGAGCGAACATGCCCGCCGACCCCGACGCCCCGCATCCGTGCAGGTGAGAGGCTTTGATGAAGGGTGAACTACGCAATGTGACGGCTGGGTCGCAGCGCAGCTCCCCCCGGCCCATACTGGGCCGTGAGCTGCCCCTCTGGGCACGCGCGCCTCGCGCCGGGCAGCCCGTCCGGCGTCAGAGCGCTCGGGGGACCGTTTCCGAATGAGCTGCGAAAGGATGCTGCCATGGAACTCGAATCCCTCCCGGACGAGGTCGTCGCGGACATCGAGGTGCGGGACCGCTGGAGGCGGGCTTCGGCCGGCGGCCTGGAGTTCCTCATCACCGACATCGCGAGGTGGCAACCCGGCTCGACGGTGCGCGTGGCCTTCCTCGACGGGGACTCCCAGCTGCACGCGGACATCGCGGGAGCGACGGCGCAGATCACCGAGGTCTGCAACCTGACACTCGACTTCGGCCGCGACGAGGCCGCCGGAACGTTCCGGCGGTGGACCACCGCCGACACCGCGTACGCCGCCGAAATCCGGGTCAGCTTCGACATGCAGGGCTTCTTCTCCCTGGTCGGCACCGACAGCACGGACCGCACCGTCGGAGCGTCGGGCGGCCCGGTCGGCGGCAACCCCGGTCAGCGCAGCCTCAACCTCGGGCGCTTCACGACCAACAGGCCCGCCCAGTGGGAGGGCACCGTGCGCCACGAGTTCCTCCACGCGCTCGGGTTCCACCACTCCCACCAGAACATGCGCGGCACCTGCGAGACCGAGTTCCGCTGGGAGGACGACGCCGGATACGTGCCCACCACGGACGCCGCGGGCCGCTTCGTCGCGGACGGGCAGGGACGCCAGCCCGGCATCTACACCTTCCTCGCAGGAGCGCCGAACCGCTGGCCGCGCGCGAAGGTGGACCACAACCTCCGCACGGTGGAGGACCCGGACGTGGTCGCGGGGCCCTTCGACCCGCAGTCCGTGATGCTGTACCGGTTCCCGCCGTTCTTCTACAAGTCCTCACCCAGCAGCTGCGCGCCGAGCGGCAACGGACAGAACCTCTCGGACGGGGACAGGCGCGGACTCACGCTGCTCTACCCGCACACCGCGCAGGAGCTGGCCGACCGCCGGGCCCGGGCCGAGGCAGTCCTGAAGTCGCTCGGGGCCGGTCCGGAGGGGTTCCCGGGCTCCGACGGCGGCAGCCTCGTCGAGGCCTACCGCAGCCGGGTCGAGGAACTGGCGAGCGCAGAGGTGGCGGGCTCCGGCTGAGGGCGGCTCCGGACCCGGCTCCGGCTCCGGCTCCGGGCCCGGTCCCGGCCCCGGCTCCTGAGGCTCAGCGGCGGCGGTCCCACACCGTTTCGGGGACGTGCTCCGAGCCCTGGACCGCCGTCCAGCAGTCCCGGCAGTAGAGCATGTCGTTCTCCTCCCAGAGGACGAGGTCTCCCGGCTGCTCCGGCAGGGCCCTGACCACCGTGAAATCGATCGGCGTCTCCAGGTGGCACACGGTGTTGCCGTTGGTCGGCCAGAACGGGTCCGCGGCGCTGCCCTGCGGCCGCGGCCGGAAACTGCTGCCGGCCCGTACGAGTGCGTCGACCAGGTCGTACATGTGCTGCTGGGAGTGCTCCTGCATGGCGCGAGTCTGCCCGATCCGCCCCCGCGCGACCAGGGCCGGGCCGAGCCGTCCCGGAGACGGCGGACCCGTGTCCCCCGCTCGCCCGGTGCGGGCGCATGCCGTGCCCGTGCCGGGCCCGTGGGAAGTTCTGTCCCCGTATGCCCTTCATCCGCAAGGGAGTTGGCGCAGAATGATCACGTCACTCCGTTGCCCGCCGTCCAGGTCCGAGGAGATCCATGGCCGACACCGTCACCTCACTGGCCGCCCGCCTCCACGAAGTGCTGGTGGCCCAGCTGACCGGCAGTGCCGCCGCGCCGGGCCTCCACGACGTGATCGCGCGCGCCGCGGGGCTCGGCCCCCGAGGGGCCTGGCTCGTCGCCGCGGGCCACGCCGGCCTCGCGGGCACGGCCCTCATGCAGGGGCGGGCGGACCAGGTGATCTCCCACCTCGACGCCGCGGTGGCGGCCGGCTACAACGACTGCGTGTCGCTCCACGCGGAGCCCGTACGCCCGCTGCACCACGACCCCCGCTTCCAGGCCCTCTACCGGCGGATGCGCATCACCCCGGCCGACCTGGACGAGCTGTACTGGCTGCACGGGGAGATGCGGACCGCGGCCCGGGAGGCCCAGGACGCGAGCGTGGACGACATCGGCCGCCTCGACACCGGCGTATCGCTGCTGCCGCAGGCCCCGTTGCCCACGCGCGAGCCGGACACCCCGGGCGTCCTGATCACCCGCATCGATCTCGCCGCCGTCCAGACCGCACTCCGGCAGACCGCCCTGAAGGCGGAGTTCCGGCGCAGCTCCGGAAACACCAGCCTCAGCCTCATCGACGACACGTGGGACCATCCCCAGGCCCGCCGCGACGCCTGGCACGCCGACGAGCTGGACACCCGCCGCCGTCGGGCCGCCGAGGCCCGGGCCTTCGTCCCACGCCCCGGCGCCGGCACCGACCTCGCCCCCTGCCCGCCGCTCGGCTCGATCGCCTACCCGGCCTGAGGCGCCGGGACCCGGCCGGCCGGTTCACGGGCGCCAGTACATCGCCGGGTCCGGGTGGTCGGTGAACCCCAGCTCGCGGTAGAGGGGTTCGCCCATCCCGGAGGCGTACAGGTCGGCGCGGGCAACCCCCTGTCCGGCGAACCAGTCGAGCAGGTCCCGCATGATGGCGCGGGCGTGGCCGCGCCTGCGGTGCGCCGGATCGGTGACCATGCCGATCACCAGCCCGGCGCGGCCGTTGAGCAGGTGCGGGCCGGGCAGCCGGCGCTCGATGCTGCCGATGCCGCAGGCCGCGAGCGGGCCGCCGGGGGCCGGCTCCCCGCCCTCGGCGGCCGCGTCGACGACGAGGACGCGCATCGCGTCCGTGGCGATCACCTCCCCGAGGGTCTCCGCGAGCGCGGAGCGCCACTGCCGGTCCGCCTCCTCGCTGCCGTCGAAGTAGCCGCCGTCCCGGTGCCCGAACAACAGGGCTCGCAGGCGCACGAGTTCGGGGATGTCGGCGACCGCGGCCGGGCGAACTGCCGTCTTCTGCAAGGTGTGTTGTGTCATGCCGACCAGCCTGCTGTCATGGTCTTGTGCACCTCAACCCTTACGGACACGACGTCATGGACCTGGCCGCCGACCTCGCCAACCGGCGCCCGACCGGTGCGGAGGAGCTCGCCGGGCGGTGCCGGGCCGCCGGTCTGGTCCTGGACGGACCGGCCACCGAGGAAGACCTCGCCGAGGCGAACCGGGCGCTGGACGCCTGGGAGGAGGTGGTGGACGCGCACGACGAGCAGGAACGGGCCGCCCGCCTGAACGCACTGCTGGCGCGGTACGCCGCCCACCCCAGGCTGACCGACCACGCCGGCACCGGCTGGCACCTGCACTACCGCGCCGACGGGCTGCCCCTCGGCACGATGCTGTCCTCCCTGCTCTGCATGGCCACCGCGCTGCACCTGGTCGGCCGCGGGATGCACCGGCTGGGCCGCTGCGCGGTCGGCGGCTGCTCCAACGCCTTCGCCGACACCTCCCGCACCGGCCGCCGCCGCTACTGCTGCCACGCGTGCGCCAACCGGGACGCCGTACGCCGACACCGGGCGCGCACCTGACCCGCGGCGCAGCAACCGAGCGCCGCCGAGCGGGACTTCACCCCATGACGGAACGATCTTGTGACCGCGGAGCGGTCTTCCGCACGGCGAACGGCCCGGTGCGGGGCAGGGAACCCGATGCGGACGGGGCGACCGCCGTCCTGGGCATCCCGTACGCGGCACCTCCCTCCGGCAGCCGGCGCTTCCGCGCGCCCCGGCCGGCACCCGCCTGGGAGCGCGTACGCGAGGCCACCGCCTGCGGCCCGGTCGCCCCGCAGTCGGCACGGCTGCCGGGCGCGCCGTACTGGCGTCCCGGGGACGAGGACGTGCTGACCGTGAACGTGTGGACCCCCGCTGCAGGGCGTACGGCCGGGGACCGAACCGACCGCCGACGGGCTGCTCTCCCTGTCGCCCGAGGCCCTCGTGGCCGCCTCCGACCGGGTCGCCGCCCGCTGCGCGGAGGATCCTGTGACCCCCGTCCACGCCTACGCTCCGGTGATCTTCCAGCCGGTCCTCGACGGCCGGGTGCTCCCCGCCGACCCGCTCGCGGCACTCGCCTCCGGGTCGGCGCGGGACGTGGACCTGCTGCTGTGCCACGCGGCCGAGGAGCAGTGGTTCCTGCACGCGGTGGGGGCCGTACGGGAGGTGGCCGCCGAGCCCGCACTCGCGGAGTTCACCGCGGCCCTGGGACTCCCGCCGCACCTGGCCGAGGGCTACGCCCGGCTGATGCCCGGCGCCCCGGTCCTCGACCGCTACCTCGCGCTCTTCGGCGACGCGCAGTTCGGCGAGTACACCACCCGGCTCGCCGAACACCACGCACGCGGCGGCGGCCGGGCCCACCTGGCCCGCTTCGCCCGCAGAAGGCCCGGGGCCCGCCCGTGGCACACGGCGGACGTGCCCTTCGCGTTCGGCAACCTCGACGGGGAGGGGGCGGAGTTCCTCATCGGAGGCGCCCCCGACGCGCAGGCCCGCGCACTGTCCGCCCGCATGCTCCGCGCCTGGGCCGACTTCGCCGCCCACGGCGACCCGGGCTGGCCGGCCGTGACCGCCGGGGCCACCCCGGTGCGCTCCTGGGCCGTCCCCGCCGACGGGTTCGCGGCCGAGGACCCGTCCCCGGCCCGCGCCCTGGGGCGCGGCTTCCGCTACCGCCCGCTGGAGCCCCGGTAGCGCCCCCGCGCCCCGCCCCCGGCGGACGCACCGGAGCTCACCCCCCGCCGCCGTCGCGTACGGAGGCCACGGCGGCGGGTGCCCCGGCCCGCTCCGTCGCACCCTGGGGAGCGGTCCCCGGGTCGGCCGCCCGTAGCCCGCGTGGCAGCCGGCCCGCCCCGAGGGTGATCAACAGGGCGGCGCCGATCGCCGTCGCGATCCCCGTGCGCAGCGAGGTGGCCTCCGCGACGAAGCCGATGACGACCGGGCCGGCCAGCAGCCCGGCGTACCCGAGGGCCGACACCTGGGCGACGGCGGCGTCCGAGCGGCCCGGGACGAGGGCCCCGGCCAGCGACATGCACAGCGGGACCACCGCGCAGACGGCCAGGCCCGTCAGGGCGAACCCGGAGACGGCCCACACCGCGGACGGTGCCACGACCACCAGGAGCACCCCGGCCGCGGTCGCGAGGCCGGCCGCCGCGAGGAGCGGGCGGGCGCCGAAGCGCAGCCGCAGCCGGTCGCCGAAGAGCCGCCCGGTGAACGTGGCCACCTCGTAGAGCGGGTAGGCGAGGGCGGCGACGGCTTCCGTCGTGTGCAGCTCGCGCGTCAGGAGCAGGCCGCTCCAGTCCGCCACCAGCCCTTCCAGGAGGAGGCCCATGAAGGCGACCGCCCCGATCAGGTAGACCACGGCGGGCAGGTTGCGCCGCGCTTCGGCCGCCTCCTCCTCGGGCGGTTCGTCGAGGTACGTCCGGCCCACCGCCAGGGCCAGCGGGAAGGCGACGGCGGCCGTCCCCGACACCGAGGCGGTGTAGGGGACGTCGAGTGCGGAGAGCAGGACGGCGAGCAGTCCGCCCGCGACCGCGCCGGCGCTCCATCCGGCGTGGAAACCGTTCATCAGGGGCCGCCCGGCGCGCCGTTCGACCAGGCTGCCCTGGGCGTTCATCATGGCCTCGGCCACGCCGGAGGCGATTCCGAAGCCCGCCGCGGCGGCGAGCAGCACCGGGAACGAGGGGCTGAAGCCGATGAGCGCTACGCAGACGGTGACCAGCGGGGTGCCCACGCGCAGCAGCAGCCGGTTCCCCAGGGCCGCGACCGGCCACCGCATGCACTGCATGGTCACGGTGGCCGCGACGCCCCAGGAGAGGATGACCAGTCCCACCTCACCCGGGTCCAGGCCGAGTTTGGCGGCCAGCCCCGGGAGTCTCGCCGCCAGGATTCCGTTGACCACGCCGACGAGGGCGAAGGTGGCGACGACGCCGAGGTGTGCGCGCCTGAGGGGATGTGCCGGTGAGCTGTGCATGACGGGTCTTCCTGTGCGGCGCTGCCCGACCGGCAGCCGCTGCACGCCGGTTGATCAGCCATTCCTTCGTGATCGGAAGTGTGCAGGAAGGGTTGCGCCGATCGCCAGGTCATCGCGGGGGAGCGTCACATCCCGCGGACCGCAGGGGAGCCGGGGGCGATCTCCACGCGGACGACGCCCCGGTTGTTCTCCGGGTACGGGTCTCCCGGCGGGGTCTCCACCGAGATCTCGCCGGTGGCACCCGGTACGTACCGGTCCATCCGCACGTGGAACACCGGCGTGGACACGCCGTCCGGCCGCTCGCAGGTGACCTCCACCTCTCCGGGCTTGCCGCACCAGGTGGTCTCGGACCCGTACATGCCGTAGTCCGGCGGCGTCGCCACCGAGAAGCCCTCGGGGAGCCTGACCCGGAAGCTCTGCCACGTCGCCTCACCGTGCGAGACCCCCGGGCCCGGCAGGGGGAAGCGGAAGCTCTCGCCGACCCCGCCCGTCACCGTCACCGTGACCCCGTCGACGAACAGGTCCTGGGGCAGGGAGCTGTTGTCGGTCGCGAAGCGCAGCTCGCCGCTGTGCCTGTCCCCCGCGGTCTGCCCGTCCGCCCCGGTCAGGGTCAGCTCGTGCCCGGTGCCGCGGGTGAACCGCGTGCGGTAGTCGGGGACGTGCGGAGGGAGGGGGCGCAGCTCGTCGTCGGTCCTCACCTTCCCGTTGCGGCCGATGTCCTGGAAGCTGCGGGCCAGCCGGGCGAGGGGCCAGACCTCGTACACGTACCTGCCGTTGACCTGCCGTGCGTCGTTGAGCGGCTCGAAGGGTTCGGCGGTCGTGTACGTCCGACCCGCCTCGACCGGGGTCCGGAACTCGCAGTACGCCTGCACCCGGTCGGGGGAGTAGAAGCAGTTGGTGAACCTGGCGGGCAGGGTGACCGTGCTGCCCCGGGAGGCCGTCCGCAGCGAGAGGACTACGCCTTCGTGCGAGGGGCCGGTGCCCGCATTGGCGAAGACGGGGCTGAAGGCGGGGGGCTCGCCGACGAGCGGCGGAAGGGGCTGCTTCTTCGGCCGGTTCTGCATGCGCAGGTCGGGGATGCCGGTGTGCACGACGGTCTCGGAGGTGAACCCGCCCGCGTCGAGGCTGCCCACCCGCATCGTGAACGGTGCGCTGAAGCCCGTCCCGACCCCCGGCGCGCTGGTGATCCGGAACAGCGGCAGCCGTTTGGGCGTTCCCGCCGGGAGCGACCGGAGGGTGCAGTGGAGGGTCCGGCCGCGGAGCTTGCACCGGCTCTCGGGATGCACCACGACCTTGTCGCCCAGGCGGCCGAGGTCGAAGTCCGCGGTCACGCCGTGGGCCACGGCCCCGCGCGGGCCCGCCACCTTGAGCACGGTCACGTAGAACGGCTGGGTCCGCTTGGTCGGGCCGATGAAGTACGCGGGCTCGTGGTGGGTCGCCGTGAGCCGCATGCGCCCGGCGCCGCGGCCCTCCCCGTCGCCGGAGACGGCGAGACGGTACAGGCCGAGCACCGCGGCCGTCCCGAACAGGCAGCCCAGGACGAGGGCCACCCTCCTGCGCATGAGACCGCGCATGCCGTTCTCCGTCCCGTCTCGCGAGGCTGACGAAGAGTCCGACCCGCGGCGTGCCCGGAGGGTTGCCCGATGTGACCGTGTTGTGATCTCACCGGGGCGGGAACCGGAATGCGGCGGACCGCGTCTGTGATCTTCAAGCGCGTGCGACGGGCCGGGGCGGGGATTCGTCCACCGCCCCGGGCGCCGGGCGGGCACAGAACAAGCACGGTCAGCAAAGGTAGACAGATGGCGCAGGGCTCCGTGGCCGGTACGGGACACAGCGGATCGCGACGGGAGCCCCCTGCTCCCGGCCGCCGGTTCGCCGGACGGCGCTGGGCACCGGGAGTCTGGCGGCGCGGCCCGCTGGTCACCCTGTCCGCCGTGCTGGTCTCCCTGGTCCTGCTCCTGCACGCCGAAGTGCCCAACACCGTCGGCAACGCGGGCAGCCTGGTCGAAACCTTCCTGCCGTGGATCGGCTGGACGGTCCCCGTCCTGCTGGCCGCCGCACTGTGGCGCAGGTCGGTGAGCGCACTGCTGGCCGTCGGCGTCGCCGCCGCGGTGTGGCTGAACCTCTTCGGCGGGCTCGTCACCGACAAGTCCGGCCCCGGCGGCAACCTCAGGGTGGCCACCCACAACGTGGGCGCGGAGAACCCCGATCCGCGCGGCACCGCCCGGTCCGTCGCACGCGCCGGGGCGGACGTACTGGCCCTGACGGAGCTCAGCCCGACGGACGTGGACGTGTATGCGACGGAACTCGCCCGCACCTACAAGTTCCACGCCGCCGAGGGAACCGTCGGGGTGTGGAGCAAGTACCCGCTGACATCGAGCCGGCCCGTCGACATCAAGATCGGGTGGACCCGTGCCATGCGGACCACGGTCGACACCCCCTGGGGCGAAGTGGCGGTGTACGTGGCCCACATGCCCTCGGTGCGTGTGAAGCTCGACGCCGGGTTCACCTCCGACCAGCGCAACAACAGCGCCGAGGCGCTCGGCCGGGCGCTCTCCGGCGAGGAGGCCGACAAGTTCGTCCTGCTCGGGGACCTGAACGGCACCATGAACGACCGCTCGCTGTCCCGGATCACCAGGAAGATGCGCTCCACCCAGGGTGCGGCCGGCGACGGCTTCGGCTTCAGCTGGCCGGCCCGGTTCCCCATGGCGCGCATCGACCAGATCATGGTCTACGGCCTGCGGCCGGAATCCTCCTGGACCCTCCCGCGCACCGGAAGCGACCACCTGCCCGTCGCCGCCCAGGTCACCATCGAGAAGTAGCGGCCCGCGGACCCCTGCGGGGGGCTATGCGCGGGCCTCGGCGGGTGCACCGCCGGGCTCCGCGGCCGGGGCGCCGGCTTCCCCCGGGGGCCGGGGCCGGGTGCGGGCGCCCCAGCGTTCGAGCGCCGGTCCGGTGGTGCCCACCGCGGCGAAGAACGCGCCGAGGAGCAGCCAGCCGGCCGTGCCCAGGCCGAGCACCGCGGTGGTGAGGACCGCCGGCGCGAGGGCCTGGCCGGCGCCGAAGCCGAGCCCGAGGAGCCCCTGGTACTGCCCCTGGGCGTGGTCGGGCGCCAGGCCGAAGCCGAGGGCGAAGCCGGCCGAGGACTCCCAGATCTCGCCGAGGCTGTGCACGAAGATCGCCGCGACGGCGAGCCCGGCGGCGGCCCACACGGGTGCGTGCGCGGTCAGGGCCATCATCGGACAGCTGAGGAGGAAGAGCAGCCCTGCCGTGCGGAACGCCCGGCCGCCCTGGTCGGGGGTTTCGATGCGCCCGCCGATCCGGGTCTGCAACAGGACGCAGACACCGGAGTTGACGGCGGCCACCGCGGCCACGGTCCAGCGCGGTGCGTCCGTGTGCTGGGAGATCCAGATCGGCAGGAGGAGGGACACCGTCGGGTACTGCAGCCCCATCGCACCGTAGAGGGCCGCGAAGGCCACGAACGGACGGTCCCGGAGCGCGGTCCAGCGGTGCTCCTGCGGCGGTGCCGGCAGGGCCGGGAAGCGGGGGAGGAGGAACAGCAGCAGGCCGCACAGGGCGAAGCTGGCCGCATTGCCGAGGATCAGCACGAGGTAGGCGGTGCGCGTGCCGGCGGCGACTGCGAAACCCGCCCCCACGGTCCCGGTTACCACCCCCAGGTTGACGTACGTACGCAGTCTCGCCCGGAACAGCGCCGGGCGGTCGGTGCCGACCCGGACCACGAGCGCTCCCCAGGCCGCGCCCCCGGCGGCCGCGGCGAGCTGGTCGACGGTCGCGACGGCCGCGAGGCCCGCCCAGCTCTCGACGAACACGAGCGCGGTCATCGCCGCCGCCTGCACCGCCAGGGCGAGCATCATCACGGTGCGGGGACCCCGGCGGTCGGCCAGGTGCCCGCCGGGTACTCCGGCGAGCAGGCCGACGAGCCCTGCGACGGTCAGGGCGGCCCCCACCTGCACGGCCGGCAGCCCCACCACCAGGGTGAAGTACAGCGCCGACGCCGTATTGAAGAGCCCGTTCCCGACCCGGTTGACGAAACTGGCCAGGATCAGCACCCGCTCGGGCCCGCTGCCCCTTGCTGCCCCCGCCCCTGCTATTCGGCCCGGCTTTCTCCCCGTGATCATGGCCGCAGGCTAGCAGCGGCCGCTCTTCGGCCGGTCGTCCAGGAACGCCCATGTCATCTCGGGCTCGGTGACGCACTTCATGACCCGGCGCACCGGCGGGGTGCACAGGAGGGTCATGAGGGCGAGTGCGAGCACGGACAGCGCGACCCGGCCGACCGGGGTGCTCAGCGAGGGATGGCTCTCGTAGAAACCGGTGTACTGGGCCCCGCGGATCAGGAATCCGTGCAGCACGTATCCGCAGATGGTCCCGGCGCCGAGCACCGTGAACCAGTACCGGCGGGCGGGCACCAGGGCCAGGAAGGCGGCGACCAGCACCAGCGTGCAGCAGAAGTACACGCTCGCCCGGAACAGGCCCGGCCACCACGCCAGCCCCATCTCCTGGACGCTCCTCGACCGGTAGACCCAGTTCATCGGGATGCTGGGCGTCGCCCAGTACGTGAAGGGCAGCGCCCCGGCGAACACCAGCACGGCGAGTGCCCGCACCCGGCGCCGCCGCAGGAAGCGGAAGTGGCCGGGCTTCATGCACAGGCCCAGCACGAAGAAGGGCAGGAACTGCAGCACCCGGACGAGGTCGAGGGTCGGCCCGATGGCCGGGGTGACCGTCGCGAGCGCCGCGACGACCAGGGAGACGGCCAGCGGCCGGCGCAGCGAAAGCCACAGCGGGGTCGTCAGCCGCCAGATGAAGAGCGCCATGAGGAACCACATCAGGTACGTGGGCTCCAGCAGGCTGATGGGCTTCCCGGGCCAGTTCCCCCACCGGGCGAAGAGCGTGTACGCCACCTCGAAGACGACGTACGGCAGCGCCACGCCGGTCAGGAGCCTGCGCAGCTGGTCGGGGCGGCCCGTGTAGCTCCTCGAGAGGTAGCCGGATATCAGGATGAACACCGGCATGTGGAAGGTGTACACGAACATGTACAGGGTCCGGGTGGTCCGGCTGCTCTCGACCACGTGGGGCCACAGGTGGCCCAGGGCCACCAGCAGGATGGCGGCGTATTTCACGTTGTCGAAGTAGGGGTCCCGCTGCATTGCCCGCTGTGGAATTGTCACTTCCGCCACGGGAAGAGGTGCGCTTTTGTTTTTGGGGGCGACAGAAAGCATTCGAGGACCATAACCAGGTAATTCCCTTTTGGGAAAAGGTTGTAAGACCTCGAATAACGATCGCGCATAGCCTCGCGGCCCATACGGCCCTATTCATGGCCAATTCGGACAGGCCTCGGGTGGCCGCCCCGACGGTCAGTCCCGGCCCGTCGGGGCGGCTGCCCGCCGACGGACGCGCGCCAGGACCAGGACCGTGTCGTCGGTGGGCCCCGCCGGCAGCATCCGCGCGAGGATGCCGTCGGCGGCGGCCTCCAGCGAGTGCCCTCCGGGAGGGACGGGCGCCTCTGCGAGCGCCCGGACCAGCGCGTCCACCCCGGCGTCGAGGTCCCGGTCGCGGGTCTCGACCAGGCCGTCCGTGTACAGGGCGAGGGTGGCGCCCTCCGGCAGCTCGACCTCGGTCGACCTGAAGGCCACGCCCCCGACACCGAGCGGGACGCCGAGGACCTCCCCGAGGACCCGTACGGTGCCGTCGGGGAGCCGCAGCAGCGGTGGCGGGTGGCCCGCGCTGCCGATGCGGGCGCGGCCGGAGTCCGGGTCGTAGACGAGGTACAGGCAGGTGGCGAGCTCGATGCCGGCCTCGTGGGCGCAGGCGTCGAGCTCCGTGAGCAGTTCCTCGGGGGTCCGGGTGTGCCGGGCGACCGCCTTCGCGGTGATCCGCAGCCGGCCCATCGCGGCCGCGGCGGGCACCCCGTGGCCCATCACGTCGCCCACGACCAGGGCGGTCCGCCCGCCCGGCAGGGCGATCACGTCGTACCAGTCGCCCCCGACCTCGGCGAGGCGGCTCCCGGGCAGGTAGCGCTGGGCGGTCTCCAGGTGCGCGCTGGTGGCGGGCGCGCTGGGCAGCAGGGCCTGCTGCAGGGTGAGCGCGATGTCCTGGACCTGGCTGTACAGCCGGGCGTTGTCCAGGCACAGGGCCGCCCGGGAGGCGAGTTCCCCGGCCAGGCTCAGGTCGGCCGCCGTGAAGGCGGGCCGGGCGGGGGAGCGGCCGAACATGGTGATCCCCTGGACGGTCCCGCGGGCGACCAGCGGGGCGATCAGGATGCCGGCCACCCCGCTGTCGAGCAGCAGCCGGGCCCGGCTCTGGTGGACCGCGGTGCGCGAGGCGAAGGCCTCGTCCACGCGGACGCTGATCGGTTGGCCGGTGCGCAGCATGTCGTGGACGCCGGAGCCCGGCGGGTACGTGATCGTGTCGAGGCCGTGCACCAGCTCGGGCGCCGGCTCGGGGAGGGTGGTGCGGGCGGCGATGCGCCGGGTCACGAGCTCCTGCGCCGGGTCGAACTCCGCCGATTCGTCCGCCCATTGGACGAGCTCCACGACCGCACCGTCGCAGAAGTCCGGCACCACCGCGTCCACCAGTTCGCGGGCGGTGACGCGTACGTCGAGGGTGGTGCCGATGCGGGCCGAGGCCCGGTCGAGCAGCTCCAGGCGCTGCCGGGCGGCCGCGGCCTCGACCACGGCCCGCTCGCGGTCGGTGACGTCCAGTAGGACCCCGCCGGCCCCGCGCCGGGTGTCCCCGGCCCCGCTGAGCGGGAAGAAGCTGAGCGACCGCATCTGGTCCTGCCCGGGACGGCCGGGCGTGCGCACCACCGCGAGGGCGCCCACCACCGGCGGCCCGCCGGCCGCGACCTCGCGCAGCTTCCGCAGCCAGCCGCCGTCGTCCTCGGCGAGCATGACCTCGTCCAGGCGCCGCCCCGCGTGGTCCGCGCGGGACATGCCGTCCATGTCGGCCAGGGCCTGGTTGAGGTGCACGTACCGCAGCTCCTCGTCCACCATGACGAGGCCGATCGGGCAGGTCTCGAAGAGGGAGTCGAGGAAGGTCAGGTTGGTCTTCACCCGGTCGAGCTCGGCGCCGCTGCTGGCGAGCACCATGACGACCGGGCCGCCGCCGGAGCCGGCCACGGGGAAGACCCGCAGCCCGCAGTCGAAGACCGTGCCCCCGCGGTGCCGGACCGGGCGCCGCACCCGCCAGTAGCCGAGACTGCGGGCGCGCTCCACGAGCTGCGCGGCGGGGCCCGGCTCGCCCGGGCCCGGCTCGGGGAACAGCGCCGCCGCCGGACGGCCCAGCACCTCTTCGGCCCGATGTCCGAAGAGCCCCTGCGCCCCCGGCCCCCAGGCGCACACCCGGTCCTGCTCGTCGATGCCGAACACCGCCACCGCCACCTGCTCAAGCAGGGACCCCGGCTCGGACCGGATCGGACCGGCGGCCGCGTCGCCCCCCGGCGGGCACGGTGGCATCGGACCCCTCAGGCGTGTACGGCGCTCGGGCGGTGCCCCTCAATTCTGCGCGTCGGCCCGCACCCACCGCGAACGCTGGCCGCCCGGCCTCAGCCGGCCGCGGCGAACCGGTCCAGGGCCGCCAGCACGTGGCTCCGGGTGGCCGCGTCGCCCAGGTGGCCCGCCTCCTCGACCACGAGCAGTTCGGCGTCCGGCCAGGCCCGGGAGAGCTCCCACGCCGTGTCGAGCGGTCCCGCCAGGTCCAGTCGGCCGTGGACGAGGACGCCGGGGATGCCGGCCAGGCGCCCCGCCTCGCGCAGCAGTACGCCCTCCTCCAGCCAGGCCCCGTGCGCGAAGTAGCGGGAGCAGATGCGCACCAGCGCCAGCCGGGCGGCCGGGGGCCGGTCGCCGTAGGGGCGTGCGGTCCCCTTCGTCTCGCCGGACAGGACCGCGTCCTCCCAGTCGCACCAGTCGGACGTGGCCCGGTTGCGGACCGCCGCGTCGGGGTGCTCGGCCAGGCGGGCGTAGGCCGCGACGACGTCGCCGTCGCGCGGGGTGCCCGGGGCTCCGGCGAGGAAGCGTTCCCACTGCTCGGGGAAGAACCGGCCCGCGCCCCGGTAGAGCCAGTCGATCTCCGAGCGCCGGGTGGTGGTGACCCCCGCGACGACGATCTCGGTGACGCGCTCGGGGTGTCGTTCGGCGTAGGCGAGGAGGAGGGTGGAGCCCCACGAGCCGCCGTACAGCAGCCAGCGGTCGATGCCGAGGTGCTGCCGGAGCCGTTCCATGTCGGCGATCAGGTGCCCGGTGGTGTTGTGCGCGAGGTCGGTGGCGGGGTCGCTCGCGTGCGGGGTGCTGCGGCCGCAGTTGCGCTGGTCGAAGAGGACCACGCGGTACCGGTCGGGGTCGAAGTACCGGCGGGCGCCGGGGGTGCATCCCGATCCGGGGCCGCCGTGCACGACGAGCGCGGGCTTCCCCTCCGGATTGCCGCAGACCTCCCAGTAGACGAGGTTGCCGTCGCCGACGTCGAGCATCCCCGTGTCGTACGGCTCGATGGGCGGATGGAGCTCGGGCACGGCGGGATCCCCTCGGTTGCGGACACGACAGATACAACAGCGCTGTTATATTAACCTGCATGCCCTCCCACACCCCCGGCCCCGAGCTCCTCGGAACGCGGCTGCGCCACCTCCTGGACCTCCTCGACGGCGATGTCGCCGCCGTCTACACCGACCTCGGCCTGACCGGCTTCCGGCCGCGGTTCACTCCGGTCGTCCGAGCCCTGGCCGCCGCGGGATCCGCCTCGATCAGGGACCTGGCGGCGGCGACCGGCGTCACCCATTCCGCCGCGAGCCAGACCGTGGCCCAGATGGCCGGCCAAGGCCTCGTCAGCCTCGTCCCGGGACAGGACGGACGGCAGCGCATCGTCCGCCTGACCGCGAAGGCCGAGTCCCTCCTCCCGACCCTGGACGCCGAATGGACCGCCACCGCGGCGGCGGCCGCCGAGTTCGAGGCCGAACTCTCCTTCCCCCTGAGCCGCCTCGTGGACGAGGCCCTCGACGCCTTGAGCCGGCGCCCCATGCGCTGGCGCATCACCGATCAGCTGCCCGAAGGCCGGATCCGGGACGACCGCCGTCCCGAAGCCGGGCAGCGCGCGTAGCGCGGCGGGCCGGCGGCAACGCCCCCCGAGCGTCCGGTCGGCCGAAATGCCTTGCCGTCCGCCCGCCCCCGGTCCGTACGATCTCCGGCAGCGCACGCGTCGCCCACCGAGGGCGCGACCGGCGCAGCACCGAAAAAGGGGGACGAGCCCATGTGGCCGCGGGTGAACGGCATGCGAGCGCTGGAGCTGGGATCGGCCGGGAAGATGCGGGACTGGCTGAACGGGCTCGCGCTGGCCGGACGGAAGGTGGCGACGACCGGGCTCCTGGCGGAGTACCGGACGGAGGCCGAGGAACTGGAGACCGTCGGCGAGCGGCTGGCCCTGCTCGGCACCTCGGGCGAGTGGGCCGGGACCGTGGAGATCACCGGAGTGCACGTCACCACCTTCGGCGAGGTGACGTGGGAGCACGCCGCGGCCGAGGGCGAGGGCGACGCCACCCTCGCGGAATGGCGCGCCGGCCACCGGCGCTACTGGGCCGAGTCCGGTACCCCCGTCGAAGACGGCACCGAGGTGGTGTGCCTGACGTTCCGCCTGCTCGCGGACGGCGCCCCCGAGGCGGCGGCCCGTGGGTGAGCGCCGCACACGAGCCGGCAGGCACGCGGCCGCCGCCCTGGCCTGTCCGGTGCTCCTGCTGAGCGGCTGTACGGGCGGTGACGGTCCGGCAGGCGGCCCGAGCGGCACCCCGCACACCTCGTCGGCCGCCCCGTCCGCCGCCCCCGCACCCTCCCCGGCCCGCACGTGGAGCTCCCCGGCCTTCCCCGGCCCCACCGCGGACGTGCTCATGGGCGCGATCGCGGCCCGGTGGGGCCTGGAGGTCCACCGCAGGGGCCGCTACGGGCAGGGGCCCATGGAGGCGAAGCGGGTCCTCCCGGCCGGGTTCACCCTCTGGGTGCGCACCACCGACGACGAGGAAGGCCGGGCACGCCGCATCGAGTGCATGGCCCTCAATTCGGTGTCCCCGCAGGTCGCCGCCACCCTCTCGGAGTGCGCCGACCTCGCCCTCAACGGACGGGCGAGCCCGCGCCGGAAGGCGTGGATCTCCGCCCAACTGGCCCTCGCCGAGGAGCCGGACGGCCCGCACCGGTCCGCCGGCACCCTCACCGAAGGCGGCTTCGACATGCGCCTGACGGCACGGACCTCCGGCACGGTCCTCACCCTCACCCGCACGCCGTAGCCGACGGGCCGCCACCGGGTCCGAGAGCGCGGACCCGGGAGGCGCAGCGGCCTCCCACCGGGGCGCGGGCGGGCACTTGACCGGAGACGGCGGACGCGCGAAGACTGGAAGTACACCGTCACGTGTGCCTCGTAGGTGTACACCCCCCGCCCTACCCCCGCGCCCTCTGCCGGGGCGCGTCACAGAGGGGAGGCCCGCGATGGCCTTCCATTCCCTGCACCAGCACACTCCCGGCACGCTCCGCCCCCGGTTCTGGGCCGAAGTGGTCCTGGGATCCCTCTCCGGGCTCCTCTTCCTCGCCACCCTCGTCCGGCGCGACTGGATCGAAGTGCTGTTCGGCGTCGAGCCGGACGCCGGCAGCGGATCCCTCGAATGGCTCATCGTGGCCGTCACGGCCCTGGTCGCCGTCCTGTGCGCCCTCGGCGCACGGATGGAGTGGCGCCGCACCCACCCGGCCGCAGCGCACCCCTCGCGTTAGCCGGCCGGACCAGGCGGGAGGAGGAGACCGCCATGTCCGAAAGCCCCCAGGAACTCAAGACGCTGATCCGCAGCGCCCCCCTCAGCTTCGTCGGCACGGTCACACGACTCGGTGCCGCGCGGCTGAAGGACATCCCCGTCGACGAACGGACGGCCGTGGTCCAGGTGGACACGGTGCTGCACGCGCCCGAAGCCTTCCAGCGGCTCGCGGGCAGCGAGGTCACCGTCCAGCTGTCGGGCGACCTGGCCCCGCCCGCCGTCGGCGACGCGGCGGCCTTCTTCACCGACGGAGTGGCCTACGGCGAGGGCCTCGCCGTCACGGAGGTCGGGCGGCTCCCCGCCGACGCCGTCCAGGAGAACATCTCCATGGTGGCCCGCACCGCCGACGCGATGCCGTTCTCCGCGCTCCAGCGGGACATCGCGGACGAGGACCTGGCCGAGCACGCCGCCCAGGCGGACGCCGTGGTGGTGGGCGTGGTCGTGTCCCTGGAGCAGATCGCCGACGAGCAACCCTCCGAGCACGACCCCGACTGGTGGCGCGCCCGCCTGAGCGTGTCCGCCGTCGAGCGCGGGCCGGTCCGGCCCGGTCCGCTCGATGTGCTCTACCCCAACAGCTTCGACTTCCGCTGGTACCGGGCGCCGAAGCCCGCCGCCTCGCAGGAGGGGATGTGGCTCCTGCACGCCACCGAGGGCGCGCTGCGCGACTGGGCCCCGTACCAGCTCCTCCACCCCGATGACCAGCAGCCGGTGCAGAGGGCCGACGCGCTGCATGGCGAATGGAGGTGAGCGGCCATGGCCACT
This sequence comes from Streptomyces sp. NPDC030809, assembly GCF_055572195.1. Classification (NCBI taxonomy): domain Bacteria; kingdom Bacillati; phylum Actinomycetota; class Actinomycetes; order Kitasatosporales; family Streptomycetaceae; genus Streptomyces; species Streptomyces sp. NPDC030809. Next base: position 299,737 of record NZ_JBVIDV010000005.1, on the reverse strand, counting down.
CTGAAGGTCGTCAACATCACGCCCGTCGCGCTCAGCGGCGACAGGAGCCAGGACGGCGAACCCAGCCTCGCCGTCAACCCCGAGCGCCCCACCGAGATGGTCGCGACCGCCTTCACGCCCGACCCCATGGGCGGCCCGCTCGCCCCCGTCTACGTCTCCACCAACGGCGGGGACACCTGGGTGCTGCGCAGCATCGTGCCGGGCGGCACGCAGGGCCTGGGCACCGGTGACATCTCGGTCAGCTTCGCCTCCCGGGGCGGCGCCCTCTATGCGGGCATCCTCAACGGCCGGGCGGCCGTCGAGAACATCCTGCGCATGCAGGTGCTGCGCGCCGCCGGAATCTCGGCCACCAGCCCCATGGAGGTGCTCGTCTCCCGGGACGAGGAGGACCAGCCGTGGGTGGTCGCCGGCAGCGTGGAGCAGGACGGCACGGTCCGCGACCGCGTCTACGTCGCCAGCAACGACTTCGGTCAGGGGACCGGCCGGACCGCCACCGTGGACGTATCGGGCAATGCCCGCACGGAGGGGCCGCCGGCCGGATTCCGGCGCCATGCGATCGAGCGGCGCGCGACCACCGGCCAGGACGGGCCGCCGGTACGGGTGGCCCTGCACCCGGACGGCACGGTGTACGCGGTGTTCCAGAGCTGGCGGAGCAGGTCCGGCCCGAACGTCCGCTTCGACGTCGTGGTCACGCGGGACGACGACGGCGCCGTGGGGGCGAACCCGTTCGAACACCTCAAGGACGCCCAGGACTCCGCCCCCGGCCAGCGCGTCGCCGAGGACCGGTTCGTGAAGTTCGGCGCGGTCATGGGCCAGGACCGGCTCGGCGGCGACCTGTCGATCGCGGTGGACCCCACCGACCCCGGCAGCGTCTGGGTGGCCTGGTGCGACCGCGTCGGCGGGCTGACCGGCACGGACTACACCCTGCACGTGCGCCACTCCACCGACCACGGGCAGACCTGGTCCGACGACGTGCGCACCCTCACCGACGCCAAGAACCCGGCCCTCGCGGTCAGCACCGACTCCCTGCTCGGGCTGGCCAGCCAGCGCTTCACCCAGGGGCAGTGGGTCACGGTGCTGGAGCTCACCGGCGACGACTGGCAGACCCCGCCCGAGCGGCACGTGCTGCACCAGGCGCCCGCGAACGTCCCCCCGCGCCGCAGCCTGCCGTACCTGGGCGACTACATGCGGCTGCTCACGGTCGGCCGGGACTTCTACGGGGTGTTCTCGGGCAACAACACGCCCGACACGGCGAACTTCCCCGCGGGGGTCACGTACCAGCGGCACGCCGACTTCGTCAGCCACCAGCTGCTCGACCTCGACAACGTCACGCGCGTGCCGCCGTCGATCGACCCGTTCTTCTACCACCGGGCGGCCTGAGCGGGGCCGCGGCAGGAGCCGGGACGGGCACGTGCATGGTCGTGTTCCGGCCACTTCCGGCCACAGAGTGGGCAGCTGTGCCGGGTTTCGTTCGAACAGATTATGATCGCGACCGGTATCAGAAATTCTGTTCGAAGGGGACATATTTCATGGCTCAGGTCACGCTGAAGGGCAACCCGGTCCAGGTGAACGGCACGCTGCCGGCCCCCGGCACCCAGGCCCCCGCGTTCGCCCTGGTCGCGGCCGGCCTGGCCGACACCTCGCTCGCGGACTTCGCCGGCAAGCGCAAGCTGCTCAACATCTTCCCGAGCGTCGACACCCCCACCTGCGCGGCCTCCGTCCGTGCGTTCAACGAGAGCGCCTCGAAGCTCGACAACACCGTCGTGCTGTGCATCTCCGCCGACCTGCCCTTCGCGCAGGCGCGTTTCTGCGGCGCCGAGGGCCTGGAGGCCGTGCACAACCTCTCCACCCTGCGCGGCCGTGAGTTCCACGAGGCCTACGGCGTGGACATCGCCGACGGCCCGCTCGCCGGCCTGACCGCCCGCGCCGTCGTCGTCCTCGACGAGAACGACAACGTCCTGCACTCGCAGCTGGTCGGCGAGATCGCCGAGGAGCCGAACTACGACGCCGCCCTCGCGGTCCTGAAGTAGTCCCCGCCCCCTCCGTGCGGCGTCGCCACCACCCGTCGTGGCGACGCCGCACGGCTGCGCGGGGACCTGGCCGGGAACCGGCCCGTATGGCAGTCTGACGAGCGTGATCGTCAGGCTGAGCGAGGCGCGCGTGCGCCCTGAACGCTTCGATGCGTTCCACGACTTGATCGTCTCCGCGGTGCGCGAATTCCCCGCCCGCCACCCCGGCCTGCTCGGCCACGAGGTGCTGGTCTCCCCGCCCGGCTCGCTCGTGTACGTGAGCCGCTGGCGCAGCGAGCAGGACCTGGCCGCCTTCGCCGGAGAGCACTGGCGCGACCAGCCGGTGGTCCTGCCGGGCGAGGAGGAGTACCTCCTGGCACCCCTCGAAGTGAGGCACTTCACCCCCGCGCCACTGGACTGAGCCCGGCCCCTCCGTCGCGGCGGCCACGAGCGCCCCGCCGGCAGGCCGGAACCGCGTCGCCCGCAGCCGCCCACCGGGCGCAGGGCGGGGGCCGGGCATAGCCTGGAACTGTCCCGCGCTGCGTCCTTCGACGGGAGGCGTGATGACGTTCGTACAGGTCATCGACTGCAAGACGAGCAGGGCCGATGAGTTGAACAAGCTGATGGACTCCTGGGTCGAGGCGACCCGGGGCAAGCGGACGGCGACCCACTCCATCGTGGGCCGCGACCGCTCGGACTCCACCCACGTGGTGGAGATCGTGGAGTTCCCCTCCTACGAGGAGGCGATGAAGAACTCGCACCTGCCCGAGACCGACCGGATATTCCGGGAGATGGTCGCCCTGTGCGACGTGGAGCCGTCCTTCACGGACCTCGACGTGGTGCGCGACGAGCAGCTGAACAAGGCCGTGGTGCAGAGCTTCTTCGACGAGGTGATCAACGCGGGGAACATCGACGCGGCGGACACCATCTGCACCCCCGACTACCGGGAACACGACCCGTCCCTGTCCTCGTACGACATCGGGCTCGAACAGGCCAAGGCCGAGAACCGCGAGATCATGGAGGCCTTCCGCCCCCGGGGGACCATCGAGAGCATGGTCGCCGAGGGCGACACGGTCTGCGTCCGCGCGACGTTCAAAGGGCGCCACGTGGGCACGTACCAGGGCATGCAGGCCACCGACCGCGAGGTCACCGGCACCGGCCACGCGACCTTCCGCTGCGTCGGCGGCAGGATCGCGGAGAGCTGGTGGAACTTCGACGACCTCGGCCTGCTGCAGCAGCTCGGAGTGATGGAGGGCTGACCGCTCAGGGCGCGTCCGGCTGCCGGACCGCGATCCGTCCGGCAGCGGCGAGCCGGGACAGCCGCCGCTCCTCGCGCGCGGCCCAGCGCCTCACCCGGTCGGGGTCGAGCGGGGTGCCGTGGCCCACGTGCAGCCGGGCCGGGTCCAGGGCGAGCATCCTGCGCAGGCTGGCCAGGTTGAGCAGCGGATCGTCGTGGAAGGGCGGGTTGGCCGGGCGGCCGCGCACGAGACCGAAGAAGGAGTTGGCGATCAGGTCGCCCGCCACCAGGTCCCCCTGACCGGTGAGGACCGAGACCGACCCGGCGGTGTGTCCGGGGGTGGGCATGATGCGTGCCGAGATCCCGAAGTCCTCCAGGTCGGTCTCGCCGGTCAGGAGCAGGTCGGGCTCGAAGGGCTCGGCCCGCACGTGCAGGTCCTTGTTCCGGGCCATGAGGCGGCCCATCGGGCCGGTGGGCAGATAGGGCTCGCGCACCCGCCCGGTCCGGAACGGTCCGAGGTCGGCTGCGTGCCCCGCGACCGGCGCCCCCGTCAGGCGGCGCAGCTCGGCGGCGGAGCCGAAATGGTCGATGTGCCCGTGGGTGACGACGATCAGCGACACGTCGGCGGGGTCCACGCCATGGGCGGCGACCTGCTCGTGGATCCGCCGGCCGCTGCCGGGGGTCCCCGCGTCCACGATGACGGGCCGGCGGCCCAGCAGCAGGTACGCGTTGATGTGGTGCCGGCCCATGACGGGGATCGGGACGACCTTGGTTCGGGACACGGTGTTCTCCTGGGGCATCGGGCATGCGGCATGCGGCATGCGGCATGCGCTACGGGGCGTGGGGTCAGCGGGCATGGCCGACCGCCGCCGGGCGGTGCCCCGCGGGCGGTCGGGGAAGGCGGGCGGTCGGGGAAGGGCGGGGCAGGGGTCTGCGGATGCGGTGCGGTCAGCGGAAGCGGCGCCGGTATTCGGCGGGGGTGGTGCCGAGGCGGCGCCGGAAGGCCCGGTGCAGGCTCTCCACCGAGCCGAGTCCGCTGCGGGCGGCGATCTCGGGCAGCCCGTGGCCGCCGTCCTGGAGGAGCCGGCGGGCCGCCTCCAGCCGCACGGATTCCACGTACGCGGCCGGGGTGGTGCCGGTCCGCCGCCGGAACACCCGGGTGAAGTGCCGCACGCTCAGGTGCAGCCGCGCGGCCAGCGCCTCGGCGGACAGGTCCTCGGCCGGGTGCTCGCCGATCCACCGGCGCAGGTCGTCGATCCGGTCGCCGGGGCCCGCCGGCACGGCCAGCGGGACGCTGAACTGGCTCTGCCCGCCGGAGCGGTTGACGTACATGACCATGGTGCGGGCGGTGGCCAGCGCGCGGTCCGGCCCGTGGTCCTCGGTGACCATGGCCAGGGCCATGTCCATGCCCGCGGCGATGCCGGCGCAGGTCCAGAGCCGGCCCTCGCGGATGAAGATCGGATCCGGATCGACGGCGACCCGCGGGTGGTCCGCGGCCAGCCGCGCGGCCGTGCGCCAGTGGGTGGTGGCGGACAGCCCGTCCAGCAGGCCCGCCGCGGCCAGCAGGTGCGCCCCCGAGCAGACGGAGCCCAGCCGGTGGGTGCCGGGTGCCGCCGTCCGCAGCCAGTCGATGATCCCGGTGTCGAGCACCGGCTCCACGCCCTGCTCGCCGACGTGGACGGCACCCGACACGAGCAGGGTGTCCACGTCGCCGGGCACCTCGTCCAGCCGCATGTCCGCCATCAGCCGGATCCCGCCGGCGGTGGCCACCGGCTCGCCCGCGGCGGTCGCGATGCGGACGGTGTAGCCGGCGGTGCCGGCGTCGGCGCCGGCGACCCGGCTGGCGACCGAGAACACCTCGGCCGGGCCGGTGACGTTGAGCAGCTCGACGCCCGGGAAGGCGGCGATGACGACCCTGTGCGGTGGAAGCATGCACCGATCATTTCGCCTCGCCGGAACGGCCGCAATGACCAGCTTCTGTCAGATCCGGACCTGCGATGACGGGTCCCCGGCACCACACCACGGCAGTCGGGGCAGGCGGTCAGGGCGAGTGCCTCGACGGCCAGGGAGCGGCCCGTGGTGCCGAGGCCGGAGCCGTCCGCTCCGGTGACCGGCTGCCGGCCGAGGTCCCGCAGGGGGGCCTGGTGGCGCAGGGTGCGCCCCGGCTGCGCCGGAGCGCCCTCGGGGACCCCGTCCCGCAGGCGTCCTGGCGGACGGCGTCGTTGAGGCCGAGCCGAGCCGCGCCGAGCCGAGCCGCGCTGAGCCGAGTCGAGCCGAGCCGCGCTGAGCCGCGCCGACCGGCGTCGGCCCCGGCATGCGCGGTGCGGCGGGGGCCGCAGCCGGGAGGCGCCCTTCGTCAGAGGACGAGGTCGTCGTTCTCGTCGAAGATCCAGCCGTCCTCGTAGAGCACTTCGAAGAGGTGGCCGTCGGCATCGGTGAAGTACCCGCTGTGCCCCCAGGGGTTGGGTCCCGCCGGGCGCGTGACGGAGGCACCCAGCTCGGCCGCCCTGGCCATCACCTCGTACACCTCGTCGGCGCTGCGCGCCACGTACGCCAGGGCGAACCCGCGGAAGCCGCCCGGCTCCCGCTCGGGCAGGCCCGCATCGGCCGCGAAGGCCGACCGGGACTGGAACGCGACCGCGACCCCGCCCAGTTCGAACAGCGCGAACTCCTCCGACCCCTTCGCGGACCGCTTCCATCCCAGCGCCTCGTAGAACGCGACCGAGGCGGCGACATCGCGCACGCCGAGCAGGATCAGATTCAGTCGCTGCCGCATGTCTTCCTCCTGGAACGGCGCCCGGCCCGCCATCCTGCCACTCCGGTATCCACGGCACCAGCATGATCCAACAGGCGGACGCGGTGATCCACATCGGCCGACGGGTGGGCATACTCGCCTCCATGACTCTCCACACGTCCCGTGAACCGCTGACCGTGCCCGCCGCCCCCGACACCGCCGCCTGCGCCGCCGCGCTCGAAGTCGCCACCGCCTACTGCTCCCCGGCGCTGCTCAACCACTCGGTGCGGTCCTACATCTGGGCCTGTGCGTACGCCGCGGACCGGGGCATCGCGTACGACGCCGAGCTGCTGTACGTCTCCGCGGTGCTCCACGACATCGGCCTGGTACCGGAGTTCGACAGCCACACGGTGCCCTTCGACGAGGCCGGCGGGCACGTGGCCTGGGTGTTCGGTGCCGGCGCGGGCTGGCCGGCGGCGCGCCGGCAGCGGCTGCACGAGATCATCGTGCGGCACATGTGGGACGCGGTGGACCTGGTGCAGGACCCGGAGGGGCACCTGCTGGAGCGCTCCACCGGCGTGGACATCTCGGGGCGCAACGCGGACGACTTCAGCGCCGAGTTCCGAGCCGAGGTCCTCGCCCGGTACCCCCGCGGGGGTCTGGCGGAGGAGTTCCTGGGGTGCTTCCGCGACCAGGCCGCCCGCAAGCCGGAGAGCTCCGCGGCAGCAGCCGTACGCGGCGGGCTCGCCGACCGCATCCTGGCCGAGCCGCACCCGCTGGAGCGCTGACCGGAGCCGGGTCGCCGCCCTGATCCCCGCGCCGCCCCGATCCCCGCGCCCTGCGGTCAGCGTCCCGGGGGGGCTAGCGGTACGTGAGCTCGGCGAGCTCGGCGGCCAGGCGGCGGTGCAGTGCCGGGATGCGGGAGGCCGCGGGCAGCAGGGTGTCGCGGGCGGCGCGCAGGACCGGGTTGCGGACGGTCGCGACCCGGGTCATGCGGTCGGTGAGGGCCACCACCCGCTGGGCGACGGGCCGCCGGCGGGCCTCGTAGCCGTCGAGGTCCCCGTCGGCGAAGGCGCGGCCGAGCGCGTACGCATCCTGGATGCCGGTGTTCATGCCCTGGCCGCCCGCCGGGCTGTGGACGTGGGCGGCGTCCCCGGCGAGCAGGAGCCGTCCCGAGCGGTAGCGGTCGGCGACCCGGTGGTGGATCCGGAACCGGGAGGACCACGAGAGCCCGCGGACGGTGGCCTGGCCGGGCGCGCGCCCGGCCAGCAGGTCCCGGACGAAGGCCGGGTCCGGCTCGGCGGGGGCCTCGGCCGCGCTCGCGACCACCCGGTAGTGCCCTCCGGGCAGCGGGGCGACCACCGTGAGCCCGGCGGCGCCCAGGAAGAGCGAGACCTCGCCGGGGCCCGGAGCCCAGTCCATGACCACGTCGGCGAGGACGAAGGACTCCTCGTACGCGCTGCCCGTGAAGCCGATCCCGGCGGCCCGGCGGACCAGGCTGTGCATCCCGTCGGCGCCGACCACGTGGCCGGCGCGCAGGGTCCGGCCGGTGGCGGTGGTGAGGGTGGCCCCGTCCGCGTCCTGGGTGACCGAGGTGACCTCGTGCGGGCGGTGCACCTGGCCGCCGAGGGCGTGCAGACGGGCGAGGAGCACCGCCTCGGTCCGGTCCTGGGGGACCATCAGCGCGTACGGGTAGGCAGTCGGCAGGCCGTCGAAGCGGACCGTGGCGAGCGGGCGGGCGCCCGCGCGGATCCGGAACGTGCTCACGGGGGTGCCCAGGGCGATCAGCTCGGCGGACAGGGATCCGGAGGGGTCCATCTCGTCGAGGACCTCCAGGGTGCGGGCGTGTACGACGGCCGCGCGGGAGGTGTTGGCGCCCTCCGCCTGCCGGTCGAGGAGCACGCACCGGATGCCGGCCCCGGCCAGGGTCACGGCGAGGGCGAGGCCGGTGGGTCCGGCGCCGACCACGGCCACGTCGGTGGTGTCGGGAAGCGGGATCGCACGCGGGGCGGTGCCGGTCATGACGAGCCTCCTCCGGAGGGCCAACACTTGTTGGCCAACGTCTGTTGACCAAAGAGTGCATGGATGGGTCCGGCATGTCAACGGTTGTTGGCCAACGAGTGTTGGCCTACGGTGGACGGCATGACGGCACGACGCACTTCCGACGACACCAAGGCCGCGATCCTGCGCGCCGCACGCGAACGCTTCGCCGTGCAGGGCTACGAGCGCACCACCATCCGCGCCATCGCCGCGGACGCGGAGATCGACCCCTCGATGGTCATGCGGTACTTCGGCAGCAAGGAGCAGCTGTTCGGCGCCAGCCTGGCCATCGACCTGCGCCTGCCCGACCTGGGCGCGGTGCCCGCCGAGGAGCTGCCCGCCGCCCTGGTCCGGCACTTCGTGACCCGCTGGGAGGGCGACCCGGCGGACGACGCCCTGCTGATGCTGCTGCGCTCCGCGGTGACGAACGAGCAGGCCGCCGGCCGCATGCGGGAGGTGTTCGCGTCCCAGGTGGCCCCCGCACTGGCTGCGGCCCTCGGCCCGGAGCGGGCGGCCCGGGTGGCGGGCCTGGTCTCCGCCCAGCTCCTGGGCCTGGCCCTGACCCGCTACCTGCTCAGACTCCCCGGGGTGGCCGCCCTGTCGCCCCAGGCCGTGGTCGACGGCCTGGCCCCCGCCCTGGCGGCCACCCTGTCCTCGCCCTAGGCGCGCGGACCGGCCGCGCCGCCGCACATCGCCCGGTCGTACAGGGCCAAGAGCGCCGCGTCGATGGGGTGCGGCTGCGGAGTGCCCGCGGGGTCGAGCGCGTTCCACCGCTGGAGGTTGACGGCGACGGACATCTGGCGCCGGCCGTCCGACCGGGTCAGGGAGATCGTCCCGGCGCCCCACACCGTGCCGTCGTGGCCCCAGAACGTGCCGCACCGGGTGTCCACCCGGTGCAGCCCGAGCCCGTACCGGACCGTCGAGCCGTCCAGGGCCCGGACCGGGATCGTCCGCTGCATCTCGGCCAGCGAGGACGGGCTGACGATCCGCCCGGCGAGCAGGGCGGCGTAGAAGCGGTTCAGGTCGGCCGTGGTCGACACGAGCGCGGCGCCGGTCCCCGTCCAGGACATGTCGTAGACGCTGTAGTCGCGCGGGGGGTCGAGGAGGCCGTGGAACGCCTCGTACATCCGCGCGTGCGGACCCTCGATCCGCGGCCCGGTGGGGAAGGCCGTCGCGCGCAGCCCGGCCCGTCCGATCACCTGGCGCGTGATGGCCGTCTCGGCCGGGAGGCCGGTCACCCGCTCCAACAGCTGCCCCAGCAGGAGGTAGTTGGTGTTGGAGTACACCCCGGTGGCGGCCCCCGGCTCGCCGGTGGGCGGCGCCGACAGACCCAGCCCGATCAGCTCTTCGGGGGTGAAGTGCCGGAAGCGGTTCTCGTCGAGGCTCCGGGGGGACATGTCGGGGAGGGAAGGGAAGCCCTGGAGGGACGGGAAGGCGTACGGGATGTAGTCGGGGATGCCGCTGGTGTGGTTCAGCAGCATCCGCACGGTGACCCTCCTGCCGCGTTCACCCGGCACCAGGTCCGACAGGTAGTCGCCGACCGGTGCGTCGAGGCGGATCCGTCCCTGCTCGACCTGCTGCATGACCGCCGCGGCGGTGAACGTCTTGGTGATGCTGCCGACGCGCTGGAGCATGCCGGGGGTGACGGGGCGCCCGGTCGCGGTGTCGGCCACCCCGGAGGCCCCGCGCCAGGTCAGCCGGCCGTCGCGGACCTCCGCGAACACCCCCGGCACGCCCGCCCGGTGGACGTCCTCCAGCGCCCTGCCGAGCGCTCCCGCCGCTCGCGCCGCGGGTGGGCCCGACGGCGTCGCTGCCGCAGCCGCACCCGTACTCGCGGGCGCGCACAGCGCGAGCGCAGCCGCGCCCACCGCCAGCCTGATCCGCGCGGCCTTCGCCCTGGTCCTCTTCCTCTTCATGGCTTGCTTCCCTTCGCCGGTCACGGGGCCAGTGCGCGACCCAACGCCGCGCCCAGTTCATGGATCTGACGCTGCGACACCTCGGCCGACGCGATCGCCTGGGAGCCGTGGAAGGTGCCGGGCCACTGGTGCAGCTCGACCGTCACGCCCGCGCGCAGGAGCCGCAGCGCGTAATCGATCCCCTCGTCGCGGTTCGGGTCGAGCTCGGCGGTGGCGATGTAGGCGGACGGCAGTCCCGACAGGTCGGCGGCCCGCGCGGGTGCGGCGTACGCGGTCGCGGGCCGTGCGCCGAGATAGTGCCGCCAGGAGGCGCGGAGCTTGTCCCGGGTCAACCAGGGGGTGTCGGTGAAGTGCCGCTGGGACCAGGTCTCCTGGCGGTCGTCGAGTCCGGGTTCGTTGAGCAGCTGGAAGCGGATCGCCGGACCGTCCTCGTCCCGGGCCCGCAGCGCCACCGCCGCCGCGAGGTTCGCGCCCGCGCTGTGCCCGCCGACGGCCACCCGCGCAGGGTCCACGCCGAGGCCGTCCGCGTGCTCCGCGGTCCAGCGCAGCGCCGCCCACACGTCGTCCAGGGCGGCGGGATAAGGGTGTTCGGGCGAGAGCCGGTAGCCCACCGAGACCACCACCGCCTCCGCGGCGAGGGCGATCCGGGCGGCCCAGTGGTCCTCGGTGTCCAGGTCGCCCACCACGTGCCCGCCGCCGTGCATCCAGACGACGGCGCCCTGCGGCCCGTACGACGGACGCCGCGGGCGGTACACCCGGACCGGCACGGCCGGTTCGGCAGGCACGAGGCGGTCCTCGACGAGCAGCGCCGAGGTGTCCGCGGCCGGCCTCGCGGCGGCCAGTGCCGCGTAGACCTTCCGGTCGGCGACCGGATCGGTCCAGTCGCTTCGTGGGAACAGCGGTACGAATGCTTCGAGTTCGGGGTCCATGGCGACCATCCTGGCTGCCCCACCCTGCGGAGTCGTCCGCCGCCCGTCGCGCATGGCACCCGAGCCACGCACCGAACGGCGCGGCTCCCGCCTCCTATCCTCCTGCCATGGAGGCACTGGCCCTACGGCTGTCCGGACTCGACCCCTACGTCGACGGCGCGATACGCATCGTCGCCTTCTACGACACGCTCATGCGCCGGCGGGTGGACCTGCCCGCCCTCGGCCGCGCCTCGGCCGCCCTCGCCGAATGCACCGTGGGCATACGGCTCCGCGGTACGGGACGCGTCGTACGCACGGCCCCCGACGGCCGGCCGGCCCCCGCCGGGCCGGCGACCGCCTCCACCACCGTCCCGATCACGCTCGACGAGGAAGAGATCGGCACGGTGTGGCTGGAGCGCCCCGGCCCGGCGGGCCCCCTCGACGAGCTGCTCCTCGACCGGCTGGCCCTCGCCTCCGCCGGGGTGGTCGAACGCTACGGCCCGGCCCGCACCACCATGGCCGACCCCGCCCTCGTCGAACTCGCCATCAGCGCCGACACCGACGCGGCCGATCGTGCCCGGGCCCTGCGGCTCCTGGGCTTCGCCCCCGGAGCGCCCCTGCGCGTCCTCGCCGTACGCTCGCCCCTGCCGCTCGACCGGGTCGGCACCCTGCTGTGCCCGGCAGGGCCCGTCAAAGCGGCCCTCATCGGCGAGGTGGGCGCCGTCCTGGCCGCCTCGGTCGCCCCGGCCCGCCTCCCCGACGCCCGCGCGGGCCTGGGCGCCGCCGCCGGCCCCGACCGCTCCTGGCACCAGGCCCGCGCCGCCCTGCGCTTCACCACCCCGCGCGAGCCCTTCGTCCGCTACGCCGACCTGGGAGCGCTGGCCCTGCTGGCCGAGCTCCCGGAAGCGGCCCTGCGGGACAATCCCGACGTGGCGGCCATCGCCCGCCTGGCAACCGACGGGCAGGACCTCGAAACCCTGGACGCCTACTGCACCACGGGCTCGCTGCGCCGCTCCGCCGAACTCCTCCACCTCCACCACAGCAGCGTCTCCCGCCGCCTGGACCACCTCGCCAAGACCCTCCCCATGGACCTCACCACCGCCCCCGGCCGGCTCCGCGCCACCCTGGCCCTCACGTCCTGGCGCCTCCTCGCCGACGGCCGCCCGGGGTGAGCGGGGCGGTGCTCCCCGGACCCGTGGCCCCATGAGGCGAACCCCGTGTGTGCCGGACCGGAATGTGCCAGGCTCGGAGCGCGCGCAGCCCGGGGCGGGCGGTGCGCCCGGCGGGGCGGTCCGCGCCCGGCAGGGGAGCGGACGGGGGTGGGGATGGAGCTGATCATCGGGGTGGCCGATCCCGAAGAGGGCGCTGCCGTAAGGGACTTCTTCCGATGGCTGGGCAACGAGGAGGAACTGCCGGGGGAGGTGCGGCTCGGGACGGAGCGGGTGCCCGGGGCGATGAGCGGGGGACTGGACGTCATCAACGTCGTGCTCACGCATTCCCTCGGCCTGGCCAACTTCGCCCTGCTGTACGCGGGTTGGCGCAAGGCGCGGCGCAGCCGCGCTGCGGTGACCTTCACCCGGGCCTCCGACGGGCTGGTGGTCACGGTGGAGGACGGCTCGGAGGAGACCGTGCGCCGGCTCCTCCAGGCGCTGGGCCCGAGTCCCGCTGCGGCGTCCGGTCCGGCGTCGGCCCCGAGTCCGGCCTCGGCCTCCGCGCCGGCCTCGCCTTCGGCCCCCGGGCCGGCCCCGGGTCCGGCCGCCGCCCCGGACCGGGCAACGCCCCCGCCCGGGAGGGACGGGCAGGGCGGCCGGGACGGGTCGGCGACGGGAGCCGCGTGACCGTGGAGCTCGCCGACCCCCACGGGTCGTACGCCGTCCTCATCGGCTCGACCCGGTACCGGGACCCGGCCCTGGACGACCTCCCCGCCGTTGCGGGCAACCTCCGCGACCTGGGACGGCTGCTGGAGGACCCGACCGTCTGGGGCCTCCCGCCGGAGAACTGCGTCCGCGTCGCGGACCCCGCCTCGCACGCGGCCGTCCTCGACGCCGTGCACGACGCGGCCCGCCGGGCCACCGACTCCCTCCTCGTCTACTACGCCGGGCACGGCATGCCCGGCCCCGACGGCGACGGCCTGCTGCTGGCCCTCCCCGCCACCGACCCCGACCGCCCCTACTCCTGGGTCGACTTCCGCTCCGTGCGCCGGGAGGTGCTCGCCACGGGACGCCGGGTCAACCGGGTGGTCATCCTGGACTGCTGCTACAGCGGCCAGGCCCTGGACGGCGGCATGAGCGGGGCGGTCCTGCTGGCGGAGCAGGCCCGCATCGCCGGCACCTACCTCCTCACCTCGACCTCCGCCAACCGGATGGCGCTGGCACCGCCGGGCGAGCCGCACACCGCCTTCACCGGCGAGCTCATCCGCCTCCTCGACCGGGGCCTGCCCGGCGCGGGACCGCTCATCGCCGCCCCGGACCTGTACGACCACCTGCTCGGGGAACTCCGCGCCAAGGACCGGCCTCTCCCGCAGCAGCGGCTGAGCAACACCGGACGCACCTTCGCCTTCGCCCGCAACCGGCACGGGACGGGACTTCCGCCCGCCGAACCCGCCGCCGCCGAGGCCCCCGCACCCGCGATCCCGGAGCGGCTGAGGGCCACGCTCCGCGCCCAGCCGCGGGTGATCGCCGAGCGGGCGGCCCAGTGGGCGGCGAAGGACGCCGGGGCCGGGCGCGTGCTGCTCACCCTGGCCGCCGAGACCCGGCCCGCCCAGGAGGCGGCGGCCCTGGTGCACTTGCTGCGCGGGCAGGAGCGGCATGACGAGGCGCAGACCGTGCTGGCGGCCGTCGCAGCGGAACGGGCGCCGGCCGACCTCGCCGCCTGCGTCCGTGCACTGCGGGCGACGGACGCCGACGAGGAGGCCGTACTGCTGGTGCACACGGTGGCGGAGGGCCGCCCGGCGGAGGACATCGCGAGGACGATCCGGCACCTGCGCGAGGACGCGGACGCGCCCCCGGGCGAAGCCGACCGGGACGGGGCAACCCTCCTCGCCGCTGCGGTCCGGCGGCTCCGGACCACCGAGGCGGTCCTCGACCTCGCCGGCGCCCTGTGGTCAGTGCAACTGGACGACTGCGCCGACGAGGTCCTGCAGGCACCCCCGGCCTCGCCACCGCAGGAGACCGCCCGCCTCGCCGAAGCACTGTGCACGATCGGACGCGTCGCGGAGGCACTGGCCCTGTACCGCCGGGTGATCACGACCGAACCCCGGCAGCCCGCGGAAGTCGTCCGCATGCTCCGCGCAGCCGACGGAGCGGGGCTCGCGACCCTGGCGGAGGCCCTGCTGTGGATCGCGGCGCAGGCCGCCCCGCCGATCGCCGGCATCGCGGACCTCTGCGACGCACTGTGGGCGGCCGGGATGGGGGACCGCGCCGGGCGGATCCTGCCCTGGTCGACGGGCCGGCTCGGCACTGCCGAGGTCATCGTGCTCGCCGAGAACGTGCACGCCCACGGCCACGAGGAGGAGGTCTTCCCCCTGCTCCGGCATGCGGCCGAGACCCGGCCCGTGGCGGAGACCCCCGTCCTGGTCCGGGCCCTGCGGACGATGGGCCGGCCCCTCGACGCCCAGCGGCTGCTGACGGAGACCGCCGCGCGGCCCGCCGAGGACCTCGCCGAGCTGCTGGGCCTCCTCCAGGACCAGGGCGCGGCCCGGGATCGGGAACGCGTACGGGACGCCCTGCCGGACGACCTCGTACTGCGGGCCCGGCTGATCCGGTTGCTCGATGCGGCGCGGCGGCCCGTCGAGGACCTCCTCGACCCGGTCCTGCGGCTGCCGCACGAACAGTTCGCAGGGATGCTCGCAACCCTGCGCGGGGAACGGGAAGGCCGGTCGATCGGCCCCCTCCTGCGCCTCCTGGTGCGCGCCGCCCCGGAGCGTGCGGCGGAGCGGCTGGACGCGCTCGGCGGATCGCGCGAGCACCTGCTCGACTGCGCCGTACTGCGCGCACACCTGAAGGCGTCCGGCGACCCGGTGGCGGGGGCGCTGGACGAGGTCCCGGACCAAGTGGTCCGGGACCTCGTGAGCCGGTCGAGCCGGCCGCTCGACGAGCGGGGCACGGCGATCGCCGCCCTCTGCGAGGCGGGCCTGGCGGCTCAGGTGGAGAGGAGCCTCGCGGTCGGGCTCCGGCACGCCCCGCGCACGGAGATCGTCCGCCTGCTCGGCCACATGGAGACCATGCGGCTGACCGAGGGCGCCCGGTGCGTCATCCGCAGTACCCATTGGATGCCCACGGACCAGTACTCGGACTTCGTCGTGGCACTCCTGCACGCGGAGCTGCGGGACTCGGCGCGGTACGCGGTGGAGTCCGCCCCCGACCGGGTGTGGCTCATCACCCGCCACCACGTGGCCGCGACCCTGGACATCGTGCTCCCCGAGCCGCCCGGCCTCCCGCCCCGCCCGCCCGGCCCGCCGGCCGCCCCGGGCGATCCGCACGCCGCGGCCCGCGGGGAGCCCTCCGCCCGCGGAGCGCACCCCGACCCCGCAGCTCCCGCGGCCGGTTTCCGGCGCCTCTTCCGCCGCCGCTGACGAGTACCCCGGCAGGTCCCGCAGTGCCCTGCCCTGCCCTGCCGTGCCGCGACCCGTCCGCCCCCGGAGCGGGCGGACGGGCCGGATCCTGCGTCAGTTGTAGCTGGGGACCATCCAGCGTGCCCGGTAGTACTGGGCGTCGGCCTCGCGCCAGAACTCCTCGTGGCGGCTCGGCGGGTTGGTGCCGGCGGCATCCACGAAGGTGAGGGCCGGGGTGGTCCAGCCGTCGGCGCCCGCGGCCGGCGCGTGGCAGGCGGTGGGGTCTCCTGCGCAGGTCGTGATGACGCGGCCGGAGACCGGGTCGTTGCCGACGCTCTTGGCCATGCCGCCCTTGTTGACCAGCGGTTCATTGGCGTAGTCGGTGCACCAGCGGTTGGTCTTCCCGTCGGGGGCCGTAGCGGAGACCGGCCAGCGGGAGGCGGTGTGGCAGGGCGTGGCCCCGGTCTTGGAGAACTGGATGATCCCCGCGTTGGCGGCCACCCACATCCGGTCGGGATTCCCGTGGACGGGCTCCAGGTCGTGACCGTACGCCAGGGACACCCCGTTGGGGTTCAGCGGCAGCTCGAAGGTCTCCGGCGTGCCCAGCTTTCCGGTGCTGCTCGTGTAGGGGAAGCGGACGATCCGGCCGGCGCCCACGGCCCACAGGGAGCTGGTGTCCGGGTCGTACAGCACGTTGTGGGCGTCGTCCAGAGGTGCGCTGTCCGCGGGGGTGGCGTAGGCGCTCGGCGCGTTGCCGATGGCGCCCTGGGCCTTGGTGTACACCCGCACCTGGTCGGTGCCGGAGAGGGCCACGGCCACGTTGCCGTCGGGCAGGAGCTCCACGCCGTGCAGGTTGCTGGTGGCGTTGGTGCCGACGTTGATCGCGAAGCGCGCCCCCGACAGCGCCGGGTAGGGGACGACGGCGACGAGCCCGCTCTGCCCGTCACCGACGACCAGGACCTGCTGCCCGCTGCGTCCGGCGGCCGCGTACGCGCCCGCGGGGCGCAGCCGGTGCTCCGTACCGCCGGCGAACGGGGCCCGCAGCAGGTCGCCGTGGGGGTCCTGGAAGGAGTGGTACGCGTCGGGCACCCACCGCTGGTAGGGGCCCGAGGCCGGCCACTTGGAGGGGTCGTACGAGTCGTAGAACTCCACCGCCGGGCTGGCGGCCGGGTAGCCGCCGTGGTTCACGGCGTACTCGTCGCCCGCGCTGATGGCGGGCGCGCCGGGGTTGAACTCCACCTCCAGCGTCGGTGCGTGGTAGGCCAGGTGGCAGGCGAAGTCGGCGGCGTCGGGGTTCATGGAGCAGAAGTCCTTGTACGCCACGCTGCTCGCCTCGCCGGCCGACAGGCGCAGGCCGTTGTTGGCCAGGGCCCCGGAGGTCCACGCCTTGACCATGGCGGTCACGTCGAGCCGCTTGATGCCGTTCGAGGTGTCCGGGTCGGCGTCCACCGGCTGGTCCGGGCAGGAGGGGTGCCCGATGCCGAAGTTCGCGGAGCTCTGGTAGCCGGCGCTGGGGGCGGGCTGGTTGGCCCAGGTGATCGTGGACTGGTTCCAGGCGGCTGCGACCGGATCGGCGTACATCCACCAGCCGTCACAGGAGCCGGTGAAGGAGTTGTAGAGCCGCAGGCTCGCGCTCTTGATGTTCGCGCCGTTCAACTTGGCGACGTCGAACTTCAGGAAACTGCGGTATTTGGTCGTGCCGTTGTCCGGAGTGCCGACGCGCAGCGCCTTCTCCGCGGAGTGGTCGCTGCCGTTCGCGTTCGTGATGTACGTGTCCTGCACCCGCGTGATGATGTTGCGCGGGCCGCTCTGGACGAACGGGCTGACGGCGGGGGTCGCGGCGTAGGCGGCAGGTGCGGGGGGTGCAGCGGGTGCGCCGCCGTCCTCCGGGGCGGCCGTGCCGACCAGTGAGGCGGCCAGTCCGGCACCGATCAGGAGCGCAGCCAGGCGGGGAAGTCTGCCTGTGGGGCGAGTCATGAAGGGATCTTTCCGGTGGGCGGGAGAAGGAACGGGAGCAGGTGAAAAAGGGAAAACAGGACGAGCGGATAATGATCGCTTTGCAAAGCGAATCGAATCCTAACCGCACTCCTGTTGCGCCCGACCCAGCCTGCACCCCCGCGGCCGGCGGCCGGCTCGGGGCCGCTACGGCCGGGCGGCGACGGCCTCCACGCCGGACGCCCGCAGCCTGCGGGCCAGCAGCTCCATCTCGGGCATCGTCCCCGCGTGAGCCCCTGCCAGGACCTCCCGCAGCCCTGGCACCCCGCCGAGCACTCCCCGCCGTGCCCGGGCGTTGCGGGCGGGGCGGTC
Source organism: Streptomyces sp. NPDC030809 (assembly GCF_055572195.1). NCBI lineage: Bacteria > Bacillati > Actinomycetota > Actinomycetes > Kitasatosporales > Streptomycetaceae > Streptomyces > Streptomyces sp. NPDC030809. The sequence continues at coordinate 282,034 of NZ_JBVIDV010000005.1, read as the reverse complement.
GCGGCAGGGGGTGGCGCAGCGGCGCCCTTCGGGCTCCGGCGGGTCGATAAGGTGGCAGCAGCTCGTGCCATCGGGCGGGAGGCGGAGGAGCAGCGCATGAGTGTCGGGGAGCCGTTGAGTCAGGTACGGAGGATGCGGCTCGACGAGCTGCTCGACGAACTGCAGGTCCGCATCGACGAGGTGCGCGGTACCCGCGACCGGGTCCACAGCCTGCTGGAGGCCGTGGTGTCGGTGGGCCGGGGGCTCGACCTCGCCCAGGTGCTCCGGCGGATCGTGGAGGCGGCCGCGCTGCTCGTGGACGCCGAGTACGGTGCGCTGGGCGTGATCGGCCCCGACGGGCGCAGGCTCACCGAGTTCCTGACCGTGGGCCTCACCGCGGAGCAGACGGCCGCCATCGGTCCGCTGCCCGCCGGCCACGGTCTGCTCGGCGAGGTCATCCGCCGTCCGGAGCCCCTGCGCCTGACCGATCTCGGAACGCATCCCTCCTCGCGTGGCTTCCCGGCCGGCCATCCGCCCATGCGCACGTTCCTCGGCGTGCCGATCCGGGTCCGCGACGAGGTGTTCGGGAACCTCTACCTGACCGACAAGCGGGGCGGGGCCGACTTCGACGTCGAGGACGAGGCCGTGATCTCCACCCTCTCGGTGGCCGCCGGCGTGGCGATCGACAACGCGCGGCTGTACGAGGGGGCGCAGCGGCAGCAGCGCTGGCTCAGGGCCAATGCGGAGATCACCGAGAGCCTCCTGTCCGGGAGTTCGCGCCCGGCCGTGCTCGAACTGATGGCCCGCCGGGCACGGGAGATCACGGCGGCCCGGCTCGCGACCATCGCCGTGCCGGTGGACGGTGTCGACGGCCTGGTCGTGGAGTTCGCCGCGGGCGCGGGCGCGGGCGCGGACGGCGACCCGGATGCGGGCGGGGGTCCGGATGCGGCCGGGCCGCAGGGCCGTGTGATCCCGTTCGCGGGCACGCTCTGCGGTGCCGCCCACCTGGCGGGCAAGCCCGTGACGGCGGTGCAGGCGGCGGACGAGGAGCACCACGAGGCCGAGCAGGGGATCGAGGGCCGGGACGGGGCGGGACCGGCCGTGGCGGTCCCGCTTGGCACCGCGGGCGGCGCGAGCCGGGGCGTCCTGCTGCTCTCGCGCGCTGCGGGAGAGCCCGCCTTCGGCGAGGACGAGCTGGAGCCGCTCCTCGCTTTCGCGGGGCAGGCGGCGCTCGCCCTGGAGCTGGCGGAACGGCGCCGGGACGCCGAGCAGGTCGCGCTGCTCGAAGAGCGCGACCGGATCGCCCGCGACCTCCACGACCTGGCCATCCAGCGGCTGTTCGCGACGGGCATGACCCTCCAGAGTGCCGCTCGGCTCGTGGAGCACGAGGGGGCCCGCGAGCGCCTCGGCCGGGCGGTCGACGACCTGGACGAAACCATCAAGATCATCCGTTCGACGATCTTCGGGCTGCGGACCCGGGACCGCGAGAGCGGCCCCGGGCTGCGGGCACGCGTGGCCCGCGCCGTCGGCGACGCGGCCGTCTCCCTCGGCCACCCCCCGGTCCTGAGCATGGAGGGGCTCCTCGACACCGACGTGCCGCCGCAGACCGCCGACCACGTGCTGGCGGTGCTCGGCGAACTGCTCAGCAACGCGGCCCGCCACGCCCGCGCGACCCGCGTAGGGGTGTCCCTCCGGGCAGGGCGGGGCGAGATCGTACTGACCGTGTCGGACAACGGCAGGGGCATCCCCGCCCAGGGACGCCGGAGCGGCCTGCGCAACCTCGACGAGCGGGCCCGGGCCGTGGGCGGGACCTTCACCGCAGAGACCCCCGAAGAGGGCGGCAGCAGGCTCGTCTGGCGGGCACCGCTGTCCCACGGCCGCTGACAGCGGACGCCGCAGGGCGGCCGGCCCGGGGCTGCCGGCGTTCCGCGCCGGCAGGTGAGGGCCGATCGGCCCTGTCCGTCCGGCCCGTCCGGCGGGCAGGATGCCCCTGTCCCTGCGACGACCAGGGACAACCCAGGCGAAGGAGTTGCGTCATGAACGGCAGCAGTGCCACCTCCCCGGCGGCGGAGCCGATCCGGGTCTTCCTGCTCGACGACCACGAGGTCGTGCGCAGGGGAGTGCACGACCTCCTGGACGCCGAGCCCGACCTGACGGTGATCGGCGAAGCAGGGACGGCCGAGCAGGCGCTGATCCGCATTCCGGCGCTGCGTCCCCACGTCGCGATCCTGGACGTGCGCCTCCAGGACGGCGACGGAGTGAGCGTGTGCCGTGAACTGCGCTCGCGGATGCCCGGACTCGCCTGCCTGATGCTCACGTCGTTCGACGACGAGGAGGCACTCCTGGACGCCGTGATGGCGGGGGCTTCCGGCTACGTCCTGAAGCAGATCAGCGGCACCGACCTGGTCACCGCCGTCCGGACGGTGGCCTCGGGACAGTCGATGCTCGATCCCGGCGCCACCGCCCGGCTGATGGCCCGCATGCGCGGGGACGTGCCCCGCGAGGAGCAGTTCCCCGGTCTGCCCGGGCTGACGGACCGTGAGAAGGAGATCCTCCTCATGGTCAGCGAGGGGCTGACCAACCGGGAGATCGGCAAACGGCTCTACCTCGCGGAGAAGACCGTCAAGAACACCATCTCGCGGCTGTTCGTCAAGCTCGGGGTCGAACGCCGGGTCCAGGCCGCCGTGATCGCCAGCCACGCCCTGGCCCCGCTCGGCCGGCAGCCGGCGCAGGCCGCGGAGTAGGAGCCGGCCGTGGCGGGCCCGGGACGCCACGCGCTCGTACGCCGGTCCCCGCCGGGGCCGGAGCCCGTTCACCGGTGCGGTACGACCGCGACCGGGCGGGCCGAGTGGTGCAGCACGGCATGCGCCACCGATCCGATGCGTTCACCCAGCACCGCGGACCGGATCCGGCGTCCGACGACGAGCAGCCGTGCCTCCGCCGCGACGGACAGCAGTACGTGTCCGGCACCGCCCTGCTCCACGTGTGCGATGACGTCCACGTCCGGGTACCTGGTCCGCCACGGCTGGAGCGCCTGCTCCAGCGCGGCCTTCTCGACGGACTCCAGCCCGTCGGACTGCCCGTCGATCCACAGGGATCCGGGACCGTACGCGTAGACCGGGGGCAGGCTCCAGGCCCGGACCGCACGCAGCGGAGCACCGTGTGCAGCCGCCGATTCGAAGGCGAAGCGCAGCACCTCCGCGGACTCCTCCAGGCCGCCCTGCTGGCCGACGACCACCTCCCCGGCCCCGGCCCCGGCCCCGGCCCCGGCCCCGGCGCCGGACCGCGGCCCCGCCTCGCCGTGCGGGGTACGGACGGAGACGACGGGGCATGCGGCGGAGGCGGTCAGCCGGTGCCCGCAGGAGCCGAGCAGGAGGCCGGCCAGAGTGCCGTGCCCGCGCGTGCCCAGCACGAGCATCTCCGCGTCCGCGGCGGCGCGCAGCAGGGCGGGCACGGGGGAGTCCGGTACCACCTGCGCGGTGAGGGAGAGCCCCGGGTGGCTGCGGGCGAGCTCGGCCTCCGTCTCCTCCAGCAGGTCCCGGGCCCGGCGGCCCACGGCCCCGCGGTCTTCGACGACCGGTACGGCGAGCGGCTGCCACAGCCAGGCGTGGACCAGGTGCACGTGCATGCCGCGGCACACGGCCTCCCGGGCCGCCCAGTCGGCAGCGGCCCGGCTCTCGTGGGAACCGTCCACCCCGACGACGAGGGTGCGCTTCACAGGTCTGTCCTCCGTACTCATGCGATGCGCGGGGCACCGGGATCGAATGGCCGGACGGGTGGCGCCGGCCGGGGGAGGACCCGGCGCCACCGGCATTCACCCTCCCCGGGCCGGGCAGGCGCGCGGAAGGGCCGACGGTCCCTCCACGAGGGCCGGTCCTCCCCTGCCGGCCGCGCGCCGGCGGCGCGAGGGTGGCGGCATCGGCCCGGCCGACGAACGTCCCCGAACCCCCACCGCAGGAGCGGACATGGCCCCGTTGACCCCGCGCTCGATCGCGGAGCTGGACGCACACTGGCGCGCCGCCAACTACCTGGCCGCCGGGCAGATCTACCTCATGGACAACCCCCTGCTGGCCGAGCCGCTCAGGCCGGAGCACATCAAGCCGCGGCTGCTCGGGCACTGGGGCACCGCACCCGGACTGAACCTGGTGCACACCCACCTCAACCGCGTGATCGGCGAGCGTTCCCTGGAGGCCCTGTGCGTCTGGGGCCCCGGGCACGGCGGCCCCGCCGTCCTGGCCAACTCCTGGCTGGAGGGCACGTACAGCGAGACCTACCCCGACGTGCCCCGCGACGCCGGCGGCATGGCCCGGCTGTTCCGGCAGTTCTCCTTCCCAGGCGGCGTGCCCAGCCACGTGGCGCCGGAGACGCCCGGCTCCATCCACGAGGGCGGGGAACTCGGATACGCCCTCGCCCACGCCTACGGAGCCGCCTTCGACCACCCCGGCCTGCTGGTCGCCTGCGTCATCGGCGACGGCGAGGCCGAGACCGGGCCGCTGGCGGCCTCCTGGCACGCGAACAAGTTCCTCGACCCGGTCCACGACGGAGCGGTCCTGCCCGTCCTGCACCTCAACGGATACAAGATCGCCAACCCGGCCGTGCTCTCCCGGATCCCCGCGGCCGAACTGGACGCACTGCTGCGCGGCTACGGCCACGAGCCGCTGTACGTGACCGGGAGCGATCCCGCCCTGGTCCACGGCGCCATGGCCCGCGCGATGGACCGGGCCCTGGACCGCATCGCCGCCATCCAGGCCGGGGCCCGGGCGGGGGCGCACGGCGGCCCGGCCCGGGAGCGCCCGCGCTGGCCGGTGATCGTGCTGCGCACTCCGAAGGGCTGGACCGGGCCCGCGAGCGTGGACGGCGAGCCGGTCGAGGGCACGTGGCGCTCCCACCAGGTCCCGCTCGCGCAGGTGCGCGAGAACCCCGCGCACCTGCGGCAGTTGGAGGACTGGCTGCGCTCGTACCGGCCGGAGGAGCTCTTCGACCCCGACGGCCGTCCGGCGGCGCAGGTCCTGGCCTGCGTCCCGGAGGGAAACCGCCGCCTGGGCGCCGTACCGTACGCGAACGGGGGCCGGTTGCTGCGACCGCTGCCGCTGCCCGCGCTCGAGGCGCACGCCGTCCCCGTGGACAAGCCGGGCGGCACCCTGCACGAGCCCACCCGGGTCCTGGGGCGCTTCCTCGCCGAGGTCATGCAGAACACCGCGGCCCGCAGGGACTTCCGGGTGGTCGGGCCCGACGAGACGGCCTCGAACCGCCTGGACGACCTGTACGCCGTCACCGGCAAGGCCTGGCAGGGCACCATCGAGACCGCGGACCGGAACCTGGCCCGCGACGGCCGGGTGATGGAGATCCTCTCCGAACACGTCTGCCAGGGCTGGCTGGAGGGCTACCTCCTCACCGGCCGGCACGGCCTGTTCTCCACCTACGAGGCCTTCGCGCACATCGTCGGCTCGATGGCCGGCCAGCACGTCAAGTGGCTGAAGACCTCGCGCGAACTGCCCTGGCGGGCACCGGTCGCCTCCCTCAACTACCTGCTCACCTCACACGTCTGGCGCCAGGACAACAACGGCTTCTCCCACCAGGACCCGGGTTTCGTCGACCACGTCCTCAACAAGAGCCCCGAGGTCGTGCGCGTCTACCTGCCGCCGGACGCCAACACCCTCCTCGCCGTGGCCGGCCACGCCCTCCGCAGCCGGGACCGGGTCAACGTGATCGTCGCAGGCAAGCAGCCCTGCTTCGACTGGCTGTCGATCGGGGAAGCCCGCGCGCACGTGGCGCGCGGCGCCGGAGTCTGGGAATGGGCCGGTACCGAGGACGGCTCCCGCGCCCCGGACGTCGTCCTGGCCTGCGCCGGCGACGTGCCCACACTGGAGGTGCTGGCCGCCGCCGCCCTGCTCCGCGAGCACCTCCCCGAGCTGGCCGTCCGGGTCGTGAACGTCGTGGACATCGCCCGCCTCATGCCCCGCGAGGAGCACCCGCACGGCATGGCGGACGCCGAGTACGACGCCCTGTTCACCACCGACAGGCCGGTGGTCTTCGCGTACCACGGCTACCCCTGGCTGGTGCACCGGCTCGCCTATCGCCGCAGCGGCCACGCCCGGCTGCACGTGCGGGGCTACAAGGAGTCCGGCACGACCACGACCCCGTTCGACATGGTGGTCCGCAACGACACCGACCGCTTCCGGCTGGTCATGGACGTCATCGACCGGGTCCCCGGCCTCGGGCGCCGCGCCGGGGAACTGCGCCGGGCGATGGCCGGCCGGCGCGCCCGCCACCACGACTGGATCCGCGCACACGGCACCGACCTGCCGGAGGTCGCGAACTGGTCCTGGCCCGGCTGAGCCCGGACCGGCCGGCGGGGAGGGGGCACCTCGCGGTGCCCCCTCCTCACCCGGTCTCCAGGACCTCCGCCACCGGCCGGCGCGGTGTGCCCGGTCCCGACGGCCCGTATCCCAGGCGCAGGACCATCTGGATGTGGCCCATCGAGGCGAGCGGATCCCGTACCGCCCAGCGCAGGTCGGGCCACTCCAGCGCCTGGGAGGTCATCGAGGTGGCCAGGCCGTCGGCGGTCGCCTGGAGGAGCACGCGTTCGAGTGCCTGGCCCGCGCGCAGCCAGTCGGCCGGGGTGTCGTTCGGAGTGCCCAGCAGGGCGAGCTGGGGGTGCTTCTCGAAGACGGCCCATCCGCGGTCCGGGGCCGGGCGGACCCGCCCGAAGTCGCGCACGGCCGCCGGTCCGGCGCTCCGCGGGCCGAACGCCGCGACGGGGATGCCGTCACCCTGCGGTGCGGGGGCCGAGGACGGTGTCCCGGCGGTCCAGGCGGCCGTCTCCGCCTGGGCGCGCGGATCCATCTCCTCGCGGTGCTCGGCATCCCGAACGAGGGACAGGACGGTCTCGGTGTGCCACCGGTCGGGCACCGTCAGCCGGCAGCCTTCCCGGCGGGCCGCCGCCCGCAGCCCGTCCAGAAGGGCGGGCGGAACGGGCTCGTCGCGGAAAGGGAGCCGGCTGGTGTGCCGGCGCCGGAGCGCGTCGTGCAGCCCGGCGAGTTCGCGGTCCGGACCCAGCGGGGCACCGAGGGCGACGGTGGCCAGCAGCCACGGGTCGGCGGCATCGGGCAGCAGCCCCACGTGGGCGCCGATCCCGTGCCAGGCCGCGGAGACCCGGAGGTTGAAGAGGGCCGCGGCGCAGCCGAGGTGGAGGGACCGGTGGTCGGGGTCGGTGCGCGGCATGGCCCGTTCCGGGTCGCCGTGGAGTTCGAGGATCCCGCTGTCCGGGCGGAAGACGAACCGCCAGGGCTGGGCGTTGTGCATCGAGGGGGCCGTGACGGCATCGCCGACGAGCCGGGCGGCGGTGCCGGCAGTGACGCTGGGTGCGCTCATGGGAGGTGTCCTGTCCGTGCTCGTGGCTTCACCCGTGGCCGCGGGCGCCCGGGGAGCCGTTTCGTGCACCACGGGGCGAGCGGTACGGGGTGCTGCTCCGCAGCGCCGTGCGGGCGGCCGGATACGTGCTGTGGTGCCACTCACCATCCGCCGGGTCCGCCTGCGGATCGAGGGCCGAACGGTCCCGTCCGGGGACCGGAAGGGCCCCTCGTCCGCAGCGGTGCGGGGCCCGGACCCCGGCCGGAACCGGCCGGGCCGGGTGCTCCCACCGGGGCCGGTGGGAGCACCCGCCCGTCACGGGCCGCGCCCCCCGGCGCGCGCCCCCCGGCGCGCGGCCCGCGTCGTGCGGCACTCCGGCGGGCTCGGACCGGCCTCGCTTCGCCGTGACTTCACGGCGGCAGGCGCCGGCCTCGAAGCCGGGAGCACCCCGTCCGGCGGCCACGTCCTGACGGCCTCCCTGCCGCGCCGCCGCGCCGCGGCCTCCCGGCCGGAACCGAGAACGGGGGATCCGGGACCGCCTGCGGGGTGGGCGAAATCCGAACCGCCCGGACGGCGCACGAGGACGAGGGACGGCCGCGCACGTGCCGCGGCGACGCACGTGCCGCGGCGAGACCATGACGCCCGCGCCGACCGCGCCGACCGCGCCGATCGCGCCGATCGCGCCGCCCGCGCCGACGCGGGCCCGGACCCGGGCCCGCGGGCACGGCAGGATCCCGGCGCGGACGCGCCCCGCGCGCCCGGTCCGTCCCCGCACCACGCGCCGGGCGCGCGGCTCTGCCAGAGGTGCGGCGGACCCCTGCCGGACCGGCCGCCCCGGACGGCCGCCCCGGCCCCCGACCGGCGCGAGCGGTGCGGCTTCTCGGCGTATGGTCCTGATATGCGAGCTGCGGTACCCGGCTTCGGCGCGCGGCCCGGCGGGACGGACCTGCTCGCCACCGCGCTGGTCGAGACCGTCCACCGCACCGGCGCCTCCGCAGGAGCCCTCTACCTGCTGGACCGGGCCGCCGGGACGCTCGGCCTGGCGGTGCTGTGCGGGCTGCCGGAGGAGGTGGTCTGGCCGTGGCGCCGGATCCCGCTCGCGACCGCCGCTCCGGTCAGCGAGGCCGTCCGCGAGAACCGCCTGGTGTGGGTCGGCTCCCAGGAGGACCTGGCCCGCGCGTACCCCCGGGTCGCGGCGAGCCTCCCGTACCGCTTCGCCCTCGCGGCCGCACCGCTGCCCGGGCGCTCCCGCCGGTGGGGCGGCCTGGTGCTGCTGTGGCCCGCCTCCCGCCCGGAGCGGGCCTCCCGCCGCGAGCGCGGCCACATCTCCGCCGAGGCCAGGCGCATCGCGCACGCCCTTGACGAGTCCCCGGAACCGCCGGAAGTGCCCGAGCGGCCGCAGCGGGTGTCACTGGCCGAGGGGTACCCGTACGCCGGCCGGACCGGGCAGGCGGCCGCGGACTACGCCGAGCGGCTGCCCGAGGGTGCGCTGGCCCTGGACCTGGAGGGCCGGATCACCTTCGTGAACGGTGCGGCGGCCGGTCTGCTCGGCCGGGGCACGGACCGGCTGCTGGGGACCCGGCCCTGGGAGTCCCTGCCCTGGCTGGACCAGCCGGCCGTCGAAGACCACTACCGCACCGCCGTGATCAGCCGCGAACCGGTCGAGTTCACCGCCCCGCGCCCCCCGGACCGCCTGCTCCGCTTCGAGCTCTACCCGGACGCCAGCGGCATCAGCGTCCGCATCACTCCCGTCGCCGAAGCGGAACCCGCACGGGAATCCGAACCGGGATCTGCACCCGCACCGGGATCCGCACCCGAAGCGGAATCCGTACCCGTACCCGTCCCCGAAGCCGAACCCGCACCGGGATCCGCACCCCGGCCGGTGCCCGTGCGCGCCCCCGCCTCCGCCGCCTCCCGTACCGCCCACAGCGGACGCCTCTACCAGCTCCTGCACCTGGCGTCCGCCCTGACCGAGACCGTGGCCGTCAGCGACGTGGTCGAGCTGGTCGCCGGCCAGGTCCTGCCCGCCTTCGGCGCCGACGGCCTGGTGCTCTCCGCGGCCGAGGCCGGCCGCCTGAAGATCACCGGCTGGCACGGCTACGACCGGCAGACCATCGAACGCCTCGACGGACTGCCCCTGGGCACCGGCGTCACCCCCGCCGGGCGGGTCCTGTCCACCGGCATCCCGTCCTTCTTCGCCGACATCGGCGAGATGGCGGCCGCGTTCCCCCAAGCCCCCCTGATGAGCGGCAAACGAGCCTGGGCCTTCCTGCCCCTCCTGATCTCCGGCCGCCCCGTCGGCTGCTGCATCCTCTCCTACGACCGACCGCACACGTTCACCGCCGACGAGCGCGCGGTGCTCACCTCCCTCGCCGGCCTGATCGCCCAGGCCCTGGACCGGGCCCGGCTCTACGACGCCGTCCACGGCCTCGCCCTCGGCCTCCAGGAAACCCTCCTGCCGCACAGCCTGCCCGCCGTGCCGGGCCTCGCCATGGCCGCCCGCTACCTGCCCGCCAGCCGCGGCATGGACATCGGCGGCGACTTCTACGACGTCATCCGCCTCGACGCCACCACCGTCGCCGCCGTCATCGGCGACGTCCAGGGCCACAACGTCTCCGCCGCCGCCCTCATGGGCCAGGTGCGCACCGCCATCCGCGCCACCGCCGACGCCCCGCCGGACCAGGTCCTGGCCCGCACCAACCGGGTGCTCATGGACCTGGGCACCGACCTGCTCGTCTCCACCCTGTACGCCAGGATCGACCTCGCCCACGGCCGGGCCACGCTGGCCAGCGCCGGCCATCCGCCGCCGCTGCTGCACCGCCCCGGCCGGCCGGGCCTCGTCGTCCGGCTCGACCCCGCCCCGCCGCTCGGCATCGACACGGGTGCGCCCCATCCCGTCACCGACCTGGCCCTCCCGCCGCAGAGCACCCTCGCCCTCTACACCGACGGACTCGTCGAAGTGCCCGGCTCCGACCCCGACCTGACCGCCGCCGACCTGGCCGAGCACCTCGCCCGCCACCACGAAGAGGAGGTCGACCACCTCGTCGACCGCCTCATCCGCCGCGCCTGGCCCACCGGCCGCTACACCGACGACACGGCCCTCCTCCTGCTGCGGACCACCGCAGACCCGTTCCCGGGCCGGTGACCGGATGCGTTCCGTTCGGGAGCAGTGCAGGGCGGCCCCGGCCGAACCGAGGGGGAGCGCACGGCAGGGTCCGGCGCAGCTTCCCCTCGGTCCCCCGTTGGCCGGGGCCGCCCGTGCCGGTCGGGCGGGGCGCCCGACCGGAGGGAGAGTGGTCGCGTCATCGGCCCGCTCGGCCCGACGGGTAAAGCCTACGAACGGACGGGCGCGTGCGCGGCCCCCCACAGGTGTATCCCGAACCGCCCACCCTGGGTGTACGACGGCCTACACCCAGGGTTGCAACCGCTCGCAGGGCGGCCCGTTTACGCTCTGGGTCCATGACGACATCAGGGGGACGGCGGGGCGCGGTTCGGGCGGCGCTTCCGCAGGTGGCGGACGGCGTGTACGCGGTCGCCTCGCTGGGCATCTCGGCCACGATGCTGCACAACTGGCCCGATCCGCACGGATATTGGCGTGACACGGACGAGCTGGCGTACGTGTTGCTCGCGGCGGTCTACCTTCCCCTCGCCGTGCGGCGCCGCTTCCCGCTCGCCGTGCTTGCGAGCACCGCGGCGGTCGTCCTGTGCTACTTCACCCTCGCCTACTACCATCCCGTGGCGGTCTGCGGACTCGCCCTGGCCTGCTACACCGTCGCCGCACACCGCGCCCGGCGGGTGTCGGTCCCGGCCGCCGTGGTCGCGTGGCTGGTCCTGCTGTGGGGTACCCGGCTCGCCGAGCCCGGCATCGGGGCGCTCAGCGTCGCGTTCGTCACCGCCACCGCCGCCGTGACCTGGGTGACCGGGGACGTGTCGCGCCGCTTCGCCGAGCGCGGAGAGCGCCTGGCCGCCCTGACCCGGCAGCTCCGGCACGAACAGGAGATGCGGACCCGGCGGGCCGTCGCCGACGAGTGCATGCGCATCGCCCGCGAACTCCACGACGTCATCGCCCACCACGTGTCGGTCATCTCCATCCAATCGGGCCTCGCGGACTACGTGTTCACCTCCGACCCGGATGCCGCCCGCACCGCGCTGCGCACGATCAACGGCAGCGCCCGCGAGGCCGGCGACGAAATGCGGCGGATGCTCGCGGTGCTGCGCCAGGGGGTCGAGCACGGCGGCGGTCCCGCAGGCGACGGCGATCTCACCGCCCAGGGACTCGCCCGGCTCGACGAACTCGCCGCCCGCGTCACCGCGGCGGGGGTCCCCGTACGGATCACCGGCGACCGCCCCGAGGCCCCGCTGCCCGCCGGGATCGACCTGTGCGCCTACCGGATCGTCCAGGAAGCCCTGACCAACGTCCTCAAGCACGCGCCCCGGGCCAGTGCCACCGTCGCCCTCACGCACCGGGACGGCACCCTGAGGGTCCGCGTCACCGACGACGGCCCCGGCGCACACCTGCCCGGCCCGCGGGACGTCCCTGGTCACGGCTTGATCGGCATGCGGGAGCGGGCAACAATCTACGGTGGCTCGGTCAGGGCCGGCACCCGCCCCGAGGGAGGTTTCGAAGTCGAGCTGACCCTGCCCGCACCGCCCGTTCGCTGACGCCGACGCCCACGCCGACGCCAACGCCCGGACCAGGCACGGCAGTCCAGGCCTTCCAGGGGGACACCTGCATGCCCACGATCCTCGTCGCAGACGACCAGATCCTCGTCCGCTCGGGGGTGATCGCCTTGTTGCGCGCCGCGCCCGGGCTCACCGTCGTCGGCGAGGCGGACAGCGGCGAAGCCGCTGTGGCCGCCGCCCTCGAACTGCGCCCCGACATCGTCCTGATGGACGTCCGCATGCCCGGGATCGGAGGCATCGCCGCCACCGCCGAACTCCTCGAACGGCTGCCCCACCACGCGCCCAAGGTGATCATGCTGACCACCTTCGACCTCGACGTGCACGTCTACGAGGCGCTGCGCGCCGGCGCCAGCGGGTACCTGCTCAAGGACACCCCGCCCGAACGCCTCATCTCCGCGATCCAGACCGTCCATGCGGGCGAGACCCTCCTCAGCCCCGCCGCGCTGCGCCAGCTCGTCACGGCCTGCACCCCCGCCGGGCGCCCCGCCCCTCCGGCCCCGGGCCTGGCCGCCCTCACCCCGCGCGAAGCCGAAGTCCTCGCCCTGGTCGGAGCGGGCCTGTCCAACGCCGACATAGCCGCCCGCCTCGTCCTCAGCCCGGCCACCATCAAGACCCACGTCCACCGCTGCATGAGCAAGCTGTCCCTCACCAGCCGCGCCCAGGCCGTGGTCCTCGCCTACGAGGCCGGCCTGGTCACCTCCTGAAACCCCGCCCCGGCCCCGCAGGCCTCAGGTGCTGCGCCGGTCGCGGGTGTCCTTGCGGAGCCGGTCGGTGTGGGCGGTCATGGCGTCGATGCGGTCCGCGAGCTCGGAGTCCTCGGCGCGCAGGTGGGGGCGGCTGTCGGTCAGGGGGCGGACGAGGCGGGCCGCGTCGTCGTCGGCGAGGGCGAGGTTGAGGTCGCCGACCGCGGTGTCGGCGCTGCCCGGCAGGCCGAGGGCGGTGACCTGGCCCGCGAGGCGGCGCAGGTCGGCGGCATTGTCCCGGGCCCACGCACTCACGCTCCGGTCGGCGGCACGGGAGCTGCGGGTGGCCTCGACCCGCTGCTCGCCCGTGGAACCGGCCGCACCCGGGCGCTGGCGCAGGTAGCGGCGTTCGGCGGCCTGGCGGCTGGCGACGCCGAGGGGGCCGGCCAGGTCGGCCCAGCTCGCCCCGTGCTCGCGCGCGGTCTCGATCAGGACCGTTTCCCACCCGGCGAGCTGCTCGCGGACCTCGCGCAGGACCAGCAGGGCCGCGAGCGCCCGGTGCGGGCCCCCGGCCGGCTCCACGGCGCCCGCTGCGGCGGCGGGGGCTCCCTGCGCGTCCCGTACGGCCCGCTCGATGCTCTCCAGCGCCGCTGCAGCGGCGGCGAAGGACACCTGCCGCGGGTGGGGGGCGGCCTCGTCCATCAGCTTCTCCTCTGCGTCGTCCTGAGGATGACATCCTGCTTGTCATCGTTTCGATGACATGTTACAACGGAGGCAGTTGAAGCGCATTGGCAGTTCCTGCCGCAACCAACTGGAGGTGTTTTCGCGATGTTGATGCGCACCGACCCGTTCCGCGAGATGGACCGCATCGTCCAGCAGCTCTCCGGCACGTCCGGCACGTGGTCCAAGCCGTCCGTGATGCCGATGGACGCCTACCGGGAGGGCGACGCGTACGTGATCGCCTTCGACCTGCCCGGAGTGAGCACCGAGGCGATCGACATCGACGTCGAGCGGAACATGCTGACCGTCAAGGCCGAGCGCCGCCCTGTGCAGAAGTCCGACGGGGTGCAGATGGAGCTGTCCGAGCGGCCGCTCGGAGTCTTCTCCCGCCAGGTCATGCTGGCCGACACCCTCGACACCGAGCACATCGAAGCGGACTACGACGCGGGTGTTCTGACCCTGCGGATCCCGATCTCCGAGCTCGCCAAGCCCCGCAAGATCGCCATCCGCGGCGATTCCGGCCGCAAGCAGCTCGCCGGCTGACACCCGACCGCCCGCGCGGCTCACCGGCCGGCCACCCAGCGGCGGCGGACGGGCGAACCGATCCCCCTCCGGCAGCCCGCCCGCCGCTTCACGGCACCGGCACCGCCACCGCGGCCCACGCCCCTCCCCGTCCCGCGCTCCGTCCCGCGGAGGTGATGACACCATGACGATGCGCATGGACAGCTTCCTGGAACAGATCCAGGAACGCGGCGAATACCGCACCCGCGCGGAAGCCGAACGGGCGGCCCGCGTCGTCCTGGCCCTGCTGGGCGCGCACCTGGCCGGCACCGTACGGGCCGAGCTCGCCGCCCGTCTTCCCGAGGCCTACGCCCTGATCCTGCTCAACCCCCTGCAGGCCGCCGAACCGCTCACTCCCGAGCGTTTCGTCCGTGCGACCGCCGCCTGGATCGAAGGCGCCACCGAGGCGACCGCCCTGTGGGACATCGGCGCCGTCCTGTCCACCGCGGCCGCAGCGGCCGGCGAGGACCTCACCCACGAGATCCTGCTCCAGCTGCCCCCCGGCTACGACGTCCTCTTCGGCCACCCCCACCCCGCCTGAGGCCCCTGCCGACGGCAGACCTCGGCAGCCCAGCTCCCACCCGAAACGACACAGAGAAAGGCCATCGCCGCCATGTACGACCAGCCCCGACCGGCAGGGCCCGCCACGGCCATGACGTTCGACCGGATGCTGGAACGCGTGCGCTACGAAGGCGCCTACCCCACCCGCGACCGCGCGGAGGAAGCCGTCCGCAACGTCCTGGCCGCCCTCGGCCGGCAGATCACCGGCATGGAGCGCGTGGACCTCGCGCAGAGCCTGCCCGTCGAAGCCGCCCTCGTGCTGACCGCGCAGATCCCCGCCACCGAGCAGCTCACCGGCTGGGGGTTCGTCAAGGACCTCGCCGCCCGCACCGGCACCAGCCCGGCAGTCGCCCGCTGGGACACCGGCGCCGTGCTGTCCGTCGTGGCCCGCCTCCTCGGCCCCGACCTCCTCGCCCGGCTGTTCGCCCACCTGCCCCCCGGCTACGCGCTCCTGTTCGGGCAGGCCGAGCTGCCCCGGCCGCAGCACCAGGACGAGCTGCACCGGCCCCAGCACGCGGCCTGACCCCGGGGCGCACCGGGCGTCCGCAGGCCGGGTGGGTGGCTCGCGCGGGCACCGGGTGGTCGCCGGGGGCGGCGGCGCCGAGCACCCCGCCCTGCGCCGGACGGCCCTCAGATCGCCCCGGCGCGCTGCGCCCCGCGCCGGCTCGCCCGGTCCGCGAACGCGATCACGCGCGCCGCGTACGCCTCGGGATGACTGATGTGCGGGATGTGCCCCGCTCCCTCGAAGGTGTGCGTCTCGGCCTGGGGCAGGGCCTTCGACAGGCGGTCCGTGATCGTGGCGAACCACGGCGGACTCGTACTGCCCGCCGAGATCAGGGCGGGTCCGGCGTACCCGGAGAGCCGGCCCAGGTCGAGATCCGCCCACCCCGGGTCGGCCTGCTCGTCCAGGAAGGTCGGCGCGTTGAGCACGAACGTGTCGCGGACCCGCTCCGGCAACTGCTCCCACCCGCCCGGTCCGAGCGCGACCTCCTCGGCGAACTGCCGCGCTCCCGCGAGCGCCTCGCCCGCCCGCAGGTGCGCCAGGACGGGGTCGATGCTCCGCCCGGCGGCCGCCATCACCGGCTGCAACGCGGCGTCGTCGGCCACGATGCCCATGAGCGGGGGCTCGTGCGCGATGAGCCCCCGGAACAGCTCGGGCCGCCGCGCCGCCAGGCCGAGCGCAGTCGAGGCGCCGAAGGAGTTGCCCGCCACGTAAGCCGGTGCGAACCCCAGCGCCGTCATCAGGGCGGCCAGGTCCTCCTCGTCCTCGAACCGGGACCCCTGCCCCGCCGGGCGTTCGCTCTGGCTGTGCCCCCGCCGGTCGTACACCAGCACCCGGAACCGCAGCGCAAGGGCGTGCAGCACCGCGCGCCAGCTCTCGTGATCACTCCAGGAACCGTGCACGAGGACCAGCGGATCGCCGTCCCCGCCCAGCTCGTAGAAGAGATCGACCCCGTTCACTCCGACCCGTGACATCCCCGGCCTCCTCGACGGTGGCAGCTGCTCGCAGCCGCCATTCACCCACCACCCCCCGCCCGCGGCAACGCCCCGCGCCGCACGGCCACACGTCCGGCCGTCAGTCCGTACCGCGGTGCACGGCAACGTGCCGGAGCGCTCCTGACCCCCTTGCCGCCGTCCCGCCCGTCCGCAGGATGCGGGCGGGCGGGACGGCGCCGTCGATGCGGCCTCCACCCCTCACGGGGCGATGTTGTGGTTGAGGCGGAACACGTTGTCCGGGTCGTAACGCCGCTTCAGGGCGCGCAGACGGTCGTGGTTCTGCCGGTAGTTGAGCGGTACGCGGTCCTGGTCGTCGCCGTCCATGAAGTTGACGTACGCCCCCGGCAGCGAGTGCGGGGCCAGGGCCTCGGCGAAGGCCCGTACCCACGGCACCTGCGCCTCGCACTCCTCCCGGGTGCGCATCGCCGGACTCAGCGCGGTGGAGAAGTCGGCGTCCCGGTAGGCGAACGCCGTCTCGTCGGGCCCCACCCGGTGGCACGCGCCGTCGATCGGGAAGATCACCGTCGCGCTCTCGATCGACGGCGTGTCCTGCCCGTACTGCACGTACGCATCGATCGCACCGTCCGGAAGCCCGGAGCTGAACGTGCCCTTCCAGTAGTGGAACAGCCCCGCCGGCAGCATCTCGTCGAACAGGGTGTTGACCACCGGATAGGGGATGCGCTCCAGGAACTGGCCGAGGACCGGGCCCAGTTCGGCCTGCCGGGCACGGATCCGGTCGTCCTCGGCGGGATCGCCCGTCCAGCAGGTGACCGTCCCGCACAGCGGCCGCCCGTGCCAGCGCTCCGGCAGGAACGGCAGCGGGGGCCCGAGCGCGACGACCATGAGCGCGCTGAACTCCTCCGGCGAGGTGGCGATCAGCTCGCGGTACCGGCG
Source organism: Streptomyces sp. NPDC030809 (assembly GCF_055572195.1). Taxonomy (NCBI): domain Bacteria; kingdom Bacillati; phylum Actinomycetota; class Actinomycetes; order Kitasatosporales; family Streptomycetaceae; genus Streptomyces; species Streptomyces sp. NPDC030809. Next base: position 265,103 of record NZ_JBVIDV010000005.1, on the reverse strand, counting down.
GAGCACCTCGGCGTCGAGCGGGTAGAAGGTGGGGCCGCCGAGGATGTCCGCGACCGGATGCAGCCGGTACTCGAGCGAGGCCAGCACGCCGAAGTTGCCGCCGCCGCCCCGGACCGCCCAGAACAGGTCCGGCTCGTGCTCCGCGTCGGCCGTCACCAGGCGGCCGTCGGCCGTCACCACGTCCGCCGAGACGAGGTTGTCGCAGGCCAGACCGCAGCGGCGGGCCAGGTAGCCCATGCCGCCGCCCGTGGTCAGCCCGCCGAGGCCGGTGGTGGACACCACCCCGCCGGTGGTGGCCAGCCCGAAGGCGTGCGTGGCGTGGTTGAAATCGCCCCAGGTCGCGCCGCCCTCGGCCCGGGCGGTCCGGGCGGCCGGGTCCACCCGGACGCCGCGCATCCGCCCCAGGTCCAGCACGACGCCGCCGTCGCAGGTGCCGTACCCGGCGACGGCGTGGCTGCCGCCGCGCACCGCCAGCGGCAGGCCCTGCTCCCGGGCGAGGTCCACCGTCGCGATGATGTCGCCGGCGTCCACCGCCCGGACGACCACCGCAGGCCGCCTGTCGTGCATCGCGTTGTAGACCCTGCGCGCCTCGTCGTACTCCGGGTCGCCCGGTTCCACGATCTCCCCGCGGACCGCGCCGCGCAGCCGTTCGACGAGCTTTCCGTCGAGTGCCGCCGTGTAGGTGGCCATGGCGTCCACCGCCTCACGCATCCGTTGTCGTCCGTTCCCCGCCCACGGCACCGTTCTACGCCGGGCGGACCCGCGCCCTCATCGCCGGAACCACCCATCGCACGCCCGGCGGCATGGGCAGAAGAGCCCACGGCAGCGGCGCCGGCGGAGCTCCGCGGGCCGGACGTCACGTACCGTGCGGCACCGGCAGCAGCCCGTGCGTGTACGCGTACGCCGTCGCGGCGGCCCGGGACGGCACGTCCAGCTTGGCGAAGATGTTGTTCAGGTGCCGCGCCACCGTGTGCTCGCTGATCCCCAGCTGCGCGGCAACGGCCCGGTTCGTGCAGCCCGCCGCCACCAGCCGCAGCACCTGCGTCTCGCGCCCGGTCAGGCCCCCCGGCAGCGGGCCCGGCGCCGCGTCGAGCAGCGCGGCCGCCCGGCGGGCGTCGGGCACCGCGCCCAGCTCCTCGAACACCGTCCGCGCGGCCCCGAGCTCCAACCTGGCGCCCTCGGTGTCGCCGGCCGCGCGTTCGGCCGCCGCCAAGGTCATCCGTACCTGTCCGGCCTCGTACGGCACGCCCAGCAGCAGCCAGAGCGCCAGCGCCCGGCGCAGCAGCACCAGCGCACCCGGCACGTCATGCTCCGCGTACGCCACCGCCCCGCACGCCGAGTCCGCCACGGCCTGCGGAACGGTGGTCTCCGAGCCGCAGCGCCGCGCCCACGCGCGGGCCCGGTCCGCCAGCTCCGCAGCCGCCGCACGCGCCTGGACGGTGTCACCGAGCGCGAGCGCCACCTCCACCTGCGCCGCCAGCAGGCCGGTCCGCTCCCGGGTCGGCGGCCCCCCGGCGCCCGCCCCGGCCGAAGCCGCCAGCGCCACCCGGAGTCCCGCCGCGGCCGCCGCGGCGCGGCCCTGCGCCAGGTGCAGCAGCGCAAGCCCCGGCTGCGGGTCCCGGCCCAGCTCGTGGGCGCGCGCGTACGAGGCCTCCGCCGCCGCCAGGTCCCCGCGCCGCCGCTCGATGCCGGCCCGCACGTACACCACGCCGCCCGCCATGCGGGCCTCGTACGGGAGCAGCTCCGCACAGGCCACCGAGGCCTCGGCGCAGGCCCGGGACCAGTCCCCGGTCAGCTCCGCGATCTCCACCCGGTGCACCCGGCACAGGCCCCGGAAGTTGTTCGCCTCGGGCATCTCCGCGCACCAGGCCATCGCCGCGTCCGTCCACTCCGCGGCCCGGCGCAGATCGGCGCAGGCCATCGTGGCCTGGAGGCCCAGGCAGTAGATCCAGCCGGTGAAGAAGTTGCTCAGCTCGCCCGCCGTGGCCGCGCACAGGGCGTCGTCCATGCGGGCCAGCCCCTCCGCCACCCGGCCCTCGGCCAGCAGCACGCCGCCCTGCGCGAGGGCGCTCATCGCCAGCAGGTCGGCGCTGCCGCACCGGCGCGCGATCTCGGCCATCGCCCGGGCATGTCCGGCGGCCTCGCCGAAGGCGCCGCGCCGCTGCGCCTTCTCCGCTTCCACCCAGGCCAGGTAGCAGTGCTCGGCGCACTCGGGCTCGTCGCGCAGCCGCTCCCGGGCGCGCTCCAGCCAGCCGGAGGACGCGCTGACGCGTCCTGCCAGCAGGTGCTCGTAGTAGAGGAGCCAGGCCATCATCCCGGCCCGGCGGGCCGCCCCGGCCGCGAGGTAGGCGCCGTAGGCGCGGCGGCGGGCGTCCACCGACTCGTCGATCCGGCCCGTCCACCAGGCGGCGTCGGCGAGCACGGCGAGGTCATCGGCCCCGAGCCGGTCCGGATCCAGGCCGTGCAGCAGGCCGTACGCCTCCGCCCAGGCCTCCTGCTCGGCAGCATCCCTGGCTCGGCCGATCGCCCGTTCGACGCCGGTGATCACCCTTCCCAGCATAGGAGCCCGGGCGGGCTCCTGCGGTCCGGGCGGCGAGCGGGACGGCTGGGGAGGGGATCGGTCTCCCGGCTGTCGCCGTTGGCGTGTGCCGTGCCGTGCCGTGCCGTGCCGGACGTGACCGAGACCGTCGCGGCCAGGGCGGCCGCGGCGAGGACGCATGCCCGCAGCAGGTCGTGCTCGGTGCGCTCGCGGGGCGCTTCGCGTGCGGCACCGCCGTCTCAGGACCACGACGCCGTGATCAGGGCGCGTTCGGAGGCCGCGAGGTGGACGGCCGAGGCGAGCCAGGCGCGGGCCCAGCGGTCGGCGGAGGGGTCCGCCAGGCGGCCGAAGGCATCGCGGGTCCGACAGTCCGCCTCGGCGGTCAGGGTGTCCGCCAGATCGGCGGCCGTACCGAAACCGGCGCGGCGCAGCAGGTCGGGGCGGCTGACCGGTTCGCCTCCGCGGGCGGCTTCGGACACCGCGCGGCGCCCCCCGGACACGCCGGTCTCCAGCAGCCGGCGCACCCGCCACAGCGGGGAGTCGGCCAGCAGGTCCGGGCCCGGGTCCACCGCCTGCGGCACGGGCCCCGGGGAGCCTGCGGGGAGGTGTTCCCCCTGGATGCGGTCGTAGCCGAGGTCGGCCCGGCCGAGCCACTCCTCCGGCAGCCGCAGGGTGTACTCGGCCCCGGGGACCGGTCCGACGGAGACGGCGCGGAGCGTGGCGGCCCGGTCGAGGTCGGGCCGGCCGAGCACCCGCATGCGCAGCCCCGGACAGCCGGCGAGGCGGCGCAGGTTGGCCACGTACGGCAGTTCGGGGTGCGGGTGGGCGGGTAGCAGGCGCAGGAGCGGCGCACCGTCCCGGACGGTGCCGTCCGGGGACAGCTCGCGTACGAGGAGGTGTTCGCCCGCGGCGCCGGTCACCTCCACCTCGCAGCCGAGCAGTCCGGACCGGCCGCCGTCGGCGGCCGCCTCCGCCTGCCGGGCGGTGACTGCCTCGGCCGCGGGACGGGCGAACAGCGCGGCGGCCGGCCCTTCCGTCCACGGGATGCCGCGCAGCGGCGTGGCCTTGACCCCGCGCCCGGATCCGAGGCGGCCGTCGGCCGAGACCGTGGCACCCACGACCAGCAGGCCGCCGCGGGCCAGTCCGGCATGGTCGAGCACCGCGCCGCCGATCGCCACGGAGGCGGAGCCGGCACCGCGGGCGCGGGACAGGCCGCCGGGTTTGACGTCGGAGACGGACAGGCGGGCGCCGTCGGGCGTGACCAGGTGGGTGACGACCCCGCCGTATCCGGTGGCGGACAGCACCGGCTCCCGGCAGAGCCCGTACACCCGCAGGCTGCCGCCCGCCTGGTACGCGCGCCGCGTGCCGCCGACGAGGACGGGGTCGCCGGTCCCGGCGGCGAGTACGGCGCTGATCCGCAGGAGTTCCCGGAAGGCGGCGGTCAGGTTGGACAGCCGCTGCGTCGAACTGCGGTCGCGGGCGGCGCGCAGCCCGCGGACCAGGCGCAGGGCGGCGGCCTCGGCGCGCGGCAGGCCGGCCACGCGTGCGCCGTGCGCGGCGCGCAGGAGTTCCGCCTGTACGACGGCGCCGGACGCGGACACTCCGCCGGCCAGGGCGGTGGCGGCCGCCTGCCAGAGGGCGCCGGCCGCGGTGAGCTGGGCCGCGGTGAGCTGGACCGCGGTGGCGTCCCCGGCGGCAGGGGCGTCCGAGGCGGATGCCTCCAGCGCCGGTCGCCCTGACGGAGTCCTCCCCGGCGACGGCTCCGGAGCCGTCCCCTCCGGCGTCGGCTCCTCCGCCTCGGCAGGGAGGTCGGCGATCGGTGCCGCGCCGAGTACCGCGGCGCGGTGCAGGCAGCGCGGGGCGAGGAGGCAGCCGCACACGGCCTGGCCGGCGGCCGTGACCGCACCCGAAGCGTCCGGTCGCAGGGTGACCACGGTGTCCTCGCCGAAACGGACCGTGAACGAACCGTCCGGGGCGCCGACCGCGGCCCCGGCGCAGTCGGCGATCGCCGCGTCCAGTTTCTTGCGCAGCCTGCCGGTCAGGCCCTCGACTGCCTCGGCGAGGACGGACGGTGCGACCGGGGGCAGACCGGCGGACGCTTCGGGGATCGGGATCGGGATCGGGATCGGGGTCGGGGTCGGGGTCGGGGTCGGGTCGGGGCTCAACGGGCCTCTCCACGGAGACGGTCGCCCACCCAGCGGGCGAGGGCGAGCGGGCTGAGAGCCGCCACCGGCATACCGGCGGCGACGAGTTGGCGGGCGACGGGAACCGAGTAGCGGGGCGTGCCCGAGTCGTCGAGGGCCGCACAGCCGAGCAGGTGGGCGCCGGACGCGGCCAGGGCCCGCACCTCGCCCAGCAGGCCGCCCACCGGGTACCCCTCCTCGAAGTCGCTGACCACGACGACGAGGGTCCGGCTCGGGACGGTGATCAGCGAACGGGCGTGCGCGAGCCCCGCCGCGATGTGCGTACCGCCGCCGACACGTACCTCCAGCAGGAGGGACAGCGGATCGTCCACGCGGTCGGTCAGGTCCGCCACTTCGGTGGAGAACGCGAGGAAGTGCGTGGACAGGGCGGGCACCCCGCCCAGCACGGCGGCGGTCAGCGCGGACCAGACCACCGACGCCTCCATCGAGCCGGAGACGTCGACCACCAGGATCAGCCGCCAGTCGGCCTCCTTGCGCACCCGGGTGCTGAACACCGGGCGTTCGGGCACGATCTGCACCCGGCCGTCCTCGGCCCGCCGGGTGTGCGCCAGATTGGCCCGCAGCGTACGGGCGAGATCGAGACGGCCGCCCGGGCGGCGGGTCGGACGGGGGGTGGTGAGCCCGGACAGGGCCGGACGCGTCCGGGTGGCCAGTTCCCGGCCGAGCTCCTCCACCAGTCGCTTGACCAGGGGGCGCAGCCGGGCCAGCTGGTGTTCCGGCATGCCGCCGGCCAGCGACAGCACGGAGGTGAGCAGCTCCACGGACGGCCGTACGGAGGACGGGTCCAGCTGGGTCAGCACGTCGGTGCGGCCGGCGTCGGCCGCGGCGGAGAGCACTTCCTCGCGGATGTCGGCGCCGAACAGGGCCTCCAGCTCCCCGGCCCACTCCCGGGCGGTGGGGAAAGAGGCCTCCTGGCCACCGCCCGGTCCCGGTACCCCGCCCCGGTCCAGATCCGCGGCACCCTCGCCGCGCCCTGCGCCGTACAGCTCGTCGAGGGCGCGGGCGTGCCGCCGGGCCGTGCCCGCGAGCCGGTCGTGCTCGCGGCCGAGCAGCAGCCGCCAGCGGTCGGGGGCGGCGATCCGCTGCGGGGGCCGCTCCGCGGGCCCGCCGGTGCCGCGCGGCGTGGCGGATGCGGTGGCGCCGGATGCGGGAGGGGCGGACGGGGCGGCTGCGGGTGCCGGCGCGGATCCGGAGTGGGAGCGGGAGTCGGGGCCGGACCCCGGTGCGGGAAGGGCCTTCAGCGCGGCTGCGCCCGCGGCGTCGGCCGCCGCCCACAGGGCGAGCAGTGCGGGCGGCGCCTGGAGTGCGAGGTCCAGGCGGTCGCCCAGCCGCCCCGTGACCGTGTCGAGCAGGCGGCCGCGAGCGGCCGGGGCCAGTACGTCGAACCCGCCGCGCAGGGCCGGCAGGCGGTCCAGGAACTCCCGGTCGTCGAGGGTCTCGATCCGGTCCAGCAGGGGGTCGAGGGCGTCCGCGGAAGCCTGGAGCAGGGGGCCGGCGGCGGTGAGCAGCCCGCCCAGCCGGCGGGTGAGCCGGCGGCGGCCGTCCGCGTCCGTGGCGGTGTCGATCCACCCGGCGGCCCGCCCGCCCAGTTCCGCCGTCGAGTCCAGCAGGAGCAGGGCCCGTACGGCCAGCGCCGCGCCCTGCATCATCGGCGAGGCGGAGCCCGCAAGCGCGGCGAGCGCCTGGTCCAGGCGGAGCCCGAGGCGGTGGGCGGCGGCCCGGTCGGCGAGCGCCACCAGCGCGGCGGCGTCCGCGGGGTCCTCGCTTCCGGCCAGCCCCGGGAGGGTGCGTACGGCGGCCTCGAGCAGCTCGGCGGCGAGCGCGGCGGCCGCGGCGCGCCCCCGCTGCCCCGTACCGGGCAGGTGGCCCCGGTGCAGGGCGTCCAGCAGGTCGAGCGCTTCCAGGAGTTCGGGGAGGGTCGCCGACTCCGGCAGGGTCCCGGCGGCCTCCGCCAGCCGTACGCCGACCAGCTCGGGCAGGTCGCAACGGGCGGCGGCGGCCAGCCCGGTGAGGATCTGCGCACAGGTCGGCCCGCCCTCGGACGCCTCGCGGCGGGCGGTGGCCCGCAGGGTGCCGGCGCAGGCCTGGGCCGCGGTGACGCCACGGACACCGGCCAGGTCCAGGCGGGCCTGGACGGAAGGCGTCCACTTCAGCCGCCACTTCGTACCGAGCGCCGTGCCGTCGCCGGTGCCCGCCACCTTGACGGGGTCCCCGTAGGAGGCGCCGCAGACCAGCAGCCGCTGGAGCAGCACCTCGCGGCGGGCGTCGAGCGGTGAGCGCAGCGGGTCGAGGCGGACCTCGCGGAAGGCGGGGTCCTCGGGACCGGGCAACCGCAGCTCGGCCAGCTCCCGTTCCACGGACGGCCCGAGGCCCGAGCGGGGGGTGGCAGGCGCGAGGCGGCCGCGGCCGGTGCCGACGAGCGCGGCGTCCAGGGCGCGGGCCAGCGCCCGCCCCCGGCCGAGGAGTTCGCCCTGACCCAGCACGGAGGTGACGGCCTCCAGCAGCTCACCGCGCCCCGGCGCCGGCAGGCCGCGCAACCGGGCCAGGTCCCCGGCCAGCCGCAGCGTCTCGGCGGCCTCTCCGGTCCCGGCCGCGTGCCCCGCCGCGCGCAGCTCGCGGCACACGTCCGTGACGGCCCGCGATGCGGCCTCGGACACCCGCTGGGGATCCCCGGCCGCACGGAACACGGCCTGCTGCCAGAGGGGGTCGCGGATGCCGGCGGGGTAGCCGGACCGGGAGTCCAGCAGGTCGAAGGAGTACGGGACGAGGGAGGTCACGAGGGCGTCCCCGCCCGCCTTGCCGACGCCCGGGCGTCCCGCGCGGGGGCCGCCGCCCCCGGCCGGGTGCACGTGCCCCCCGTCCGGAGGCCCCACCGGCAGGTCCACGGCCCCCGGAACCCCCACCGGCACCGCCTCCGACGCGTCGGTTGTGGTCGGTGCGGGGGTGGGGGTGCCCCGGGTGGGCCGGGTGCCGAGCGGCGAGAGGTCGGGGTCGGGGTCGGGGTCGGGGGAGAGTGTGGGGAGTCGGCCGGGAGGGGCGATGAGGGACTCGTCCGCCGGGGTGAGGAGGGCCGGGGCGTGGAAGGCGCCGATGACTGCCGCGACGGTACGGCCCGTCTCCGCGGCGGTGCGGATCACGCGGCGCATGTGTGCCTCGCGCGCCAGGTCGGTCGCGGGGACGCCGCCGGCGGCCGCGGCGTCGCTGCGCAGCGCCCAGCCGACGCCGAGCGCGGCACGGCGGACGGCCTCGGGAGCGCACCCGGGGGCCTGCACCTCCACGGCGCGGTCCCACATGTCCTCGCCCTCGCGCCCGGTACCGGCGGCGGCGAGCGCCTCCGCGAAGGACCGTCCGGCGGCGATGGCCACCGCCTGCGCAGGGCCGATGCCGTCGGCCTGGGAGGGCGGAAGCGGCGCGGAATCCCGGGGAACGGGAACCTCAGCCGTGCCCGGAGCGCCGGGGAGCCCAATGGCGTTCCCCGCGCCGGGGCCGGGCGCCGCCGGACCGGGCGGCTCCCCGGCGGCCCAGCCCTCGTCGCCCAACGGCAGGTCGCAGCAGAGCACTTCGGCGTCGTTCGCGCGCGCCCAGCGGATCGCCGCCAGTTCGGGAGAGAAGTCGGCGAAGGGGTAGAAGGCGAGGCGGCCGTCCGTGCCGGCACCCGCCAAGGCCACCGGCGCAAGGGTCTCCGGGTCGGCCAGGTGCGCGAGCCAGTCCTGGAAGTCGGCGGGCAGTTCCACGCAGACCACGTCCGCGCCGGAGGCGTCCAGCAGGGCGGGAACCACCGCGGCCAGGGCCGGGCTGTGGTGGCGCACCCCGAGCAGGAACGGCTGCCGGGAGGCGGCCAGCGCGTCCACGACGGCCCGCGGATCGGCCGCGGCGGTGGTGCCGGGTCCCGCCGTGGCACTGCCTGCCGCGGTCGCCGGGCCCGCGCCCGCCGGCTCCGCGCTCACCGGTCCTGCGCCCACCGGTTCCGCGCCCGTCACCGGTTCCGCCGACGGGCCTGCAGGCGATGCCGGAACCGCGGGGTACCCGGGCGCCGCCACCGGGCCCGTGCCGGCGTCCTTCCTCGCGCCTGCGCCTGCGCCTGCACCTGCGACCGTGCCTGCGCCTGCGACCGGAACCGCGGCTGGGACCGGAACCGCGGCAGTGACCGCGACAGCCGCTGCACTCCCGCCGTGTGCGGTCGGCGCTGCCGTTGCCCGGCCGAGGCCGGGGGTGCCCGCAGGCAGGGGATTCGTGCGGGAAGCAGTCATCGCAGGTTCCCCCGAAGGTCCCACAGGCGGCGCCACATCGCCGAGCCGTCCTCGGCGCGGCGGCGGACCGGTCCGTCCCAGTAGCCGAGCATGCGCTCGTGGTCGGCCGGGTCGTCCTTGCGGACCACCCCGAGCAGGTGACCGGGCAGCAGGTCGAGGACGTCCCCGCCGGGCAGGTAGGCGGCGGAGACCCCGAGGGAGGCCGCCACCTGGACCGCCTCCGCGGTGGACATCACGGTGCCGGGGCGCTCCACGTCCCAGCCCTCGGCGGAGCGGCCCGTGCGCAGGTCGCGGAAGACGGTCACGAGCGCGTCCAGCACCGCGTCGTCCACGCCGAACTCCGCACCCGCGCGCTGTACGGCGGCCACCGCCTGGCGGCGGATCAGGTCCGCCTCGGCGTCGGCGTCGGCGATCGGCTGCACGGTCTCGAAGTTGAACCGCCGCTTGAGGGCCGCGGACATCTCCGAGACCCCGCGGTCGCGCAGGTTGGCGGTGGCGATGACGGTGAAGCCGGGCGCCGCGCCGACCACGGCGTCCTCGGTGGCGGTCAGTTCGGGCACGGTGACCCGGCGCTCGGACAGGATCGACACCAGGGCGTCCTGCACCTCGGGCAGGCAGCGGGTGATCTCCTCGATCCGGGCCACCCGGCCGGTGCGCATGGCGGTGAGGACCGGGGAGTCGACGAGGGCGTCCGCGCTGGGTCCCTGGGCGAGGAGCCGGGCGTAGTTCCAGCCGTACCGGAAGGCGTCCTCCGTGGTGCCCGCGGTGCCCTGGACGGTGAGGGCGCTGGTGCCGCAGACCGCGGCCGACAGCAGTTCGGAGAGCATGGACTTGGCCGTGCCCGGGTCGCCGACGAGGAGCAGGCCGCGTTCGCCCGCGAGCGTCACGACACAGCGCTCGACGAGGGCCCGCTCGCCGACGAACTTGGGCGCGACGACCAGCTTTGCCGGCAGACCGGCACGGCGGCGGGGCAGGGCGAGCTCCTCGCCGCCGCTGCCGCACACGAAGGTCACGACGGCCCGGGGCGTCAGGGCCCAGCCGGGCGGACGGGGGCCGCTGTCGTGGGCGGCGAGGAAGGCGAGTTCGGTCGCGTACCGCTCCTCGGCAGGGAGCGACTGGCGCGCGGCGGGGGCCGGCTGCTGTGCGGTGGCGGTCATCGTTGCGGGTGTCCTTCGTTCGTGGTGTGTCGTGGTGTGCGGTTGCGGACCGGGCGTCCGCTGTGGTCAGCCCCGGGGGGGCACCCGCCCCTGGCTCGCGCCCGTGGGGCAGGCGTGCCCCGCCGACGGGCAGGCGGCGGGGCACCCCGGGGCACCGGCCTCGTTTCAGCGGCGCCTGACGCGCCGGACCTTCAGTTCCGCGAAGCGCGGCACGTCGCCCTCGCGGACCCGCTGCCAGGCCCTGCGGTACAGGTCGGCCACCGGCTCCGCCGGAACGAGCACGCCGAGCCCCGCCGCACGGCCCGAGAGCAGCTCGTACAGCGGCGCCTTCCATTCCTCCACCGGCACCATCGGCGCGGAGACCTCGATCCAGCCGCCCGGCAGGAACAGGCTCCGCCCGGCCCGGGTCCGGGTGGCCTCCACCACCAGGCCCGTGGCGGCGAGTTCGGCCCGCGCGGCCTTCAGCCGGGCCGGCTTCCAGCCCGTCCACCGAGCGGTGTTGCGGTCGGTGGGGTCGGACATCGCGAGCAGCATCAGGTACAGGGCCGCCGCATCCGCGCCCAGCCCGTACGCGGCCGCCGCCTCGGTCACGAGCTCCGGCACCGAACGCGTCGGGTCCTGGGGCCACCAGGTGCCCGCCGCGTCCGTCCCGCCCGCCGCCGGTGCCCCCGGCTCGGCGAGCAGCGCGGCGAAGCGGGCGTCGCCCACCAGCCGCAGGGCGGTCTCCACGGGGAAGGGCTGCTGCCCTGAGCCGCGCAGCAGCGGCAGGTACGGGTCGCCGCCGGCGGAGTCCAGCAGGTGCGGGCGGACCGCCGGGAGGGGGCGGTCGTCCGCGGTGGCCATGACCAGCGCCCCGTACTCCTCGTAGTGCTCGGCCGTGCGGGTCGGGGCGCCCGCGGCCTTGCGGAACTCCGCGAGCCCCGTGTACCAGCCCACGCTGAGCATCAGCTCCGGGGCGGCCAGCCGCTTGCGGATCTCGGTGAGCGCCGCGGGCAGCAGGGACCGCAACGGGTCGCCGGCCGGCAGGCGGTGGGCCAGCCAGGCGGTCATGGCGACCGCGCCGGTGAGGACATCCGCCGAGAAGGCCTCGTCCGCGGCCCCCTCCCGGGGGACCACGCGGTCGCCCTTCACGTGCCACGGCACGTCGGTGCCGAGCGCGCGCGAGGACGCCGGGTCGAGGACCGCGGGCAGCGAGTGCCGGGCGGGCCAGCCTCCCCTGACGGCCTTGTGGGCCTCGGTGGCCAGCCACTGCGGGACCGGGACGCGCCGGCCGACCCGCCGGTTCCACTCCTCGGCCGCCGCGGCCACGTCGGGGCCGTCCGTCCACAGGCGGGCCGGGTCCGCGGGCAGCAGTGCGCCGATCACGGCCCTGCGCACCTCCCCGGACAGGCCGCCGACCTCGTCCTTGGCCACGGCCGCGTCGGCGACCTTGACGCCCAGGAGGGCCCGCTGCTCCGCCGTGAGGAAGCTGTGCTCCCAGGTGTCGATCCCGGGCAGGCCGGCGAGCAGCAGCCGGGCGAGGGTGTCGGAGACGCCCGTGAGGCGGGTGAACTCCTCGGCCGCCTCGGGCCGCCAGGGCGCGGGGCCGCGCGCGGCGGCCTCTTCGAGGAAGCGGCGCAGCCAGTCGGTCCCGCGTGCGGCGTCGCCCAGCGGGGCGGCGCCGCGGAGGGTGTACGGCCCGGGCAGGTCGAACCGGCCGGCCGGGTCGTGCTGGATCATCGCGATGTCCCAGCCGTCCGCCACCGACGCACACTCCTCGCCGGTGGCCAGGAAGGCCCCGCCGCCGAGCGGGAGGATGCTGCGGTGGTGGGGGTTGTGCGTGGTCCCGTCCGGCTTGCGGAGGTCCCGCTGGGCCAGGCGGACCGTGGCGCGCCGCCAGCGTCCGCCGGCCGCGGCGGCCAGGCCCAGACCGTCGATCCGGGCCAGCAGGGCGAGCAGCGCCTCCCGGTGCTCGTCACTGGCGGTCGGGGCGACCGAGCGGTAGGCGACCGCGGCCGGGTGCTCCAGCAGTCCGGTCCAGTTCAGGATCCGCCCCGCGTACGGCAGTCCGGGCATCTGGGTGTGGAGGCGGCCGGGCACGGGGGCCGGCCCGGAGTCGGCGACGGCCTCCGCGAAGGCGTGCAGGGCGCCCGAGACGGAGTACGTGGTCTCGGTGTCGTGCCCGAAGCGGAAGGTTCCGGTCAGGCCGCACACGGCGTCGAGCAGGACGTGGTCGCAGGGGCCCGGCGGGACCCGGCCGCCGTCCTCGGCGTCCGCCCCCGCGGCCAGGCGTTCGGCGACTTCCCGGAGGGCGGCGCGCTGGTCGAGGGCGTGGACGAGCTCCTCGACGACCGCCTGCACCAGCTCCGGCGCGGTGACCTCGGGGAGGGCGCAGCGCACCAGGTCGACCAGCTCCTCGGCGACCCGCTGGCCCCCGGTGCCCTGGGCCCCGGCCATGCCGTCGGCGTCGGCGTCCACGGGGACGATCCGGGCCGCGGACGCGAACAGCTCGGACGCCGCCGCCGTGTCCACGGCGCGCAGCGCCAGGGAACCGGCCACGTCCCGGGGGCGCAGCGCGTACCAGTGCCCGGAGGGCGGGAGGTGGGTGCCGGGGCCGTCGCCGCGGCCGACTCCGGGGGTGCTGCCGTTGCTGGTGGTGACCGCGCCTTCCGGGTCGGTGAGCCGGTACGCCTGCCAGTGCAGGGACAGCGACCGCGGCCGGTCGTCACCGGGGAAGGTGACCGCGGCGAGGGGGAGTTCCCCGTCCTCGGGCACGGTGACGGTGCGTCCGGCGGTGTCGCTCGCGCACCAGCCGCCGCCGGGCAGTGCCACCACGCGCCAGCCGAGCAGCCCGTCCACGGGGGCGCCGAGCACGGAGTCCTCGAAGACGGGCGCGGGGCGCAGCCAGCTGGAGTCCTTGCACAGGGTGCTGCCCTCGGGCTGCCCCCGGAGGGCTTCGGCGAGGAATCCGGGCAGCGAGCGCCGCCCCTGGACCCCGGTGGCCGGGTCGGACTCGAACCAGCCGGGCGGCCGCTCCTCACCACGCCAGACCCAGTACGAGGTGCCGTCGGAGAGGGCCGCGCGCTCCAGGGGAAGCCGGGTGTCGCCGCGGTGCAGGACTCCTTCTCCGGTGAAGAGCCCGCCGCCGGGGAGGGGCAGGCAGGTCCCGCCGAGGCCGACGCGCCACGGCTGGGCGCCGCTGTCCAGGGTGAAGACCTCGTCCGGCGCCGTGTGCCAGTACCCCTGCGCGGGAGCGCCGCCCTGCCAGTGGCGCCAGGTCACCATGAGGGCGCCGTCGACGTACGCGAAGCCGGTGGAACGGCGGTCGTCGCCGGGGATGCGCAGGTCGTGGACGAGCACGGTGGACCGGGCGTCGATGACGCGCGCCTGCCGGCTGTTGGCCACGATCAGGTGGGGCCAGGCGCTGACCACGCTCAGGTCCCTGCGGTGGCCCTTGGGGTCCAGCTCGGCGAGGGCCTCCTCCCAGGCGGGCCAGGAGAGTTCGGCGAACAGGCCGCCGCGCAGGGTCCGGCCGAGCAGCGCGCCGAGGTCGGTGGCGGCCGCGGCGGCCACCTCCTCCGGGGCCAGGGCCAGTGCCTCGGCGGGCAGCCAGGTCAGGCGGGCCACGGCGTCGGGGAGCTTCGGCAGACCGAGCCCGGCGATGCCGCGCGCCACGCCGCGCATCCACGCGGTGAGCAGGGGCCGGCCACCGGGCGACCGGACGAGGAGCCGGACCGCCGCCTTGTGCGCATCGCAGTCCACGAAGGCGTCCGCGGCGCGGAAGAACGCCGGGTGGAACCGCTCGTCGGCGGCGAGGGCCACCAGGTCGCGGCGCTCCTCGGTCTCCGCCCAGCCGTCCAGGCTCAGGACGCCTTCGGCCTCCGTGTCGGCGACCGGGATGCCCAGGGAGAGCAGCAGGTCGAGCAGGCACACGTCCTTCAGGCCGATCTTGAGACCCGACTCCCTTCCCGGAGCTGCGAGTTCGGTGCGCAGCCGGTCCGCGGCGCGCTCCACGACGTCGAGCAGCAGCGGCAGGCCGGGATGCCGGCTCCAGTGGTGGTGGCGGGCGTCGACGAACCGTTCGAGCCAGCCTGCGGTGCCGTCGGCGCAGCGCTCCTCGGGCGCGGCCGCCGGGGAGATCAGTCCGGCCGTGGCGCCGGACTCCTCCAGGAGCTCCAGCCACAGGCGCGTGAGCTGCTCGTCGTGCCCCGCGTTCGGCGGCATGAGGGTCAGCAGGGTGCCGCGGACGGCCGGATCCCGGCGCCCCAGGGCGGCCAGCGCCGCCCGGTGGGCCTTCCACCAGCCTGCGCCGGCGCGCACGGTGGCGGGCAGCGGCAGCAGCTCGGCGAGGTGCTCCTGCTCCGCCGCGGCCGGGTCCAGCCCGGCCGCGCGGGCCAGGCGGCGCAGGGCGGGGGCGACCTGGGCGGACGGCACCATGCCGCCCGCGGTGCGGCGTACGCACAGGCGCCGGAAGCGGTCGTAGGCCTCGGCGGCCGGCAGGCGCGCCTCCAGGTCCTTGGCGTAGGAGGTGAGCACGCGCACCGGCAGGGCTCCGGCGAGCGCGAACTCCAGGAAGACGGCGTCGAGCCGGTCCTGGTCCACCGTCAGGCCGTGGCCGGCCTCGGCCTTGCGGGCCCGGGTGAACAGCTGCGCCGCGAAGCCGGGGTTCTCCACCGCGAGGAAGACCCGCGCGGCCTCTTCGAGGAAGACCGGCAGGAAGTGCGGGACGGCGCCCGCGAGCCGGTCGGCGAGCTCCTGGCACGCCTCCATGGCCGCCTTGGGCTTGGTCTTCGCCTGGCGGGTCACCCGCTCCAGTTCGGGGACGAGGGCGAGGGCGTGGTGGCCGTCCTCGGGGTGGTGGACGAGCACCCACTCGGGGAAGCCGAGCGCCTGGCGGCGGCCCACGCCGACCAGCGCGGGTTCGCAGTCCGGCACCAGGCCGAGGAACCCGGCGGCGAGGTCCTCTGCGGCGCCGAGGTCGGCGGCGGCCAGCCGGACCACCACGCGGTCCTCGCCGAGTGCGGGGTGGCGGTAGGCGCGGGCCGTCAGGCCGACGGCATCGGGGCCGCCGCCGGTGGTGCCGTGCGGGAGCACGGCGCCGGCCTTGAGCAGCAGTTCGGCCTCACGGGCGGCGGGGGCGCCGTCGATGTCGGTGGTCGTCACGGTCGTCATGGGTGCGGTCTTCTTCTTCGTCGGGGTGGCGCCGGTGGCTCGGGTGGTCGCGGTGCTCATGCCTTCCCGTCCTCCTCGATCCGTCGCCCGGCGTACAGGGCCGCGGCCATGCGCAGCCCCTCCGACCAGGCCACCGGTCCGACCTCGCGCAGCGGGACCGCCCGCCCCTCCTCGTCCTGCCAGGTCAGCGCGCCGGTGGCGGCGTCCCCGTCCCAGTACGGCTCGCCGATCCACACGGCGGCCTCCAGGCTCCGGCCCGCATCGCGGACGGTGCAGGTGGCGTAGCCGCCGGAGACGCGGTAGCCGAGGCCCGTGGCGCGGGCCGCGAGACGGAACCGGGAGGCGTAGGCGCCGCCGGCGAACTCCCGTACCTCGGTCGCCCCGGCCGCGAGCTCCGCGGGCCTGGTCCAGGTGGCGCGGTGGATCTGCTCGACCCGCTGCACGATGCCGAGTTCGGCCGCGAACTCGCGTACGTCCTCCAGGTCGGGCAGCAGCACCGGGTGCGGCAGCGTCACCGTGGCGCCGGACAGCCGCACGGTCTCGCCGTCGAGGTCGACCACCATCAGCGCGCCGTCGTCGCCGACGCCCCGCAGGAAGCCGGCCTCGTCCGGGTCCTCGCCGACCACCGCGACGTCCCGCAGCGCGCCCTGCCAGGCCTCGTCCGGCCAGACGCGGGCGATGAGCGCGGTGGGAACGGGCAGCGAGGAGACCATCCAGCCGTCCACCTGCGCCACGCAGGCGGCCTCGTGCCGGTCCAGCCACTCGGACAGGCGGCGCAGCCGGTCCACTTCCGGGTTGTCGCGCAGGGCCTTGGGAAGCGTCTTCAACTGCCGCCCCGCGGACCGGCCGGTCACAGCGCGTGCCGTCACCCGGCCTTCCAGCAAGGCGATTTCATACCCTTCGCCCGTATCCACCCAGCCCATCCTCGTGCCCCCTCGGTATCCCGGTCAGCGTCCGCGCAGCCGGAACCAGGGGGTCCGATTCCCCCTGGGCTGCGGTATGAGCGGGACAGTAGCGGGTGCCACTGACAACGCCGGTACCGGGCCGACAGCCGACGGGCCCTCATCCACAGGGGGTTCCCCGGGGGTTGCGGTCCGTCACCAGACCGGCCGGTCCTCTGTTCCGGGCGGCTTCCCTGCCTCCCTCGGCTGCGGACCGGGCTGTCCGCACGCGGCGGATTCGCCTAGGGTCCCGCCATGGACGCCCGCACCCCTCCCGTACTCCTGCTGCCCGCGCCCCGGACCTCGACCGCCGAACTCCTCGCCCGGGCGGCGGCATGGCGCGGCCTCGACGTGGCCGGCCGCGCCGCGGACGTCCGGGGGCGCCGGGTCCACTGGTACGGCGGCCCCCGCGCCGCCGCACGGCTGGCCGGCGCGCTGGGCCTCGGACTGCTGGAACCTGCCGACGACTGGCTGACCCGCCTGCCGCCGCCCCTCCTGCGCCGCCCGGTACGGCTCACCACCCTCGCCCGGGCGCGGGAGCTGCGGGAACCGGCGTTCGTGAAGCCGCCCTCCGCCAAGATCGACCGGCTGCCCGCCGCCGTCCACGCGGACGGGACGAGCCTGCCCGGCGAACTCGACGGCTCCACGCCCGTCCTGGTGAGCGGGGTGGTGGAATTCACCGCCGAGTACCGGCTGTTCGTCCTCGACGGCGAACCGGTCACCGGCAGCCGCTACGCCGTCCACGGGCGCCTCGACCCGGCGCCGCTGGACGCGGAGAGCCGCGCCTTCGGCCGCACCGTCCTCGAGGCCGCGGCGGACGGCCTGCCCAGCGCGGCGTGCCTGGACGTCGGCCGGCTCGCCGACGGCACCTGGGCGGTGGTCGAGGCCAACATGGCCTGGTTCGCCCACTGCTACGCCGCCGAACCGGACCGCGTCCTCGACGTGGTGCTCCGCGCGGCCGGCCCGGTCGATGCGGTCTCCGACCGGGACCGCCCCCACCTGAGCCGACCGGCCGGCCACCGCACCTGCCGTACGGCCTGACGGACGGTCACGTTCCGCGCAGTGCGGAGCGCCCCGCGAAGCGCTCCGCGCCGCCCCGTCCCTCTTCGCTGCGGATCAGCTGGTTGCACTTGGCCGTGCGGTCGGAGCGGGACGGGGAGCCGGTCTTGATCTGGCCGCAGCCGGTCGCCGCGGCCGGGTCCGCGATGGTGGTGTCCTCCGTCTCGCCCGAGCGGTGCGGCATGACGGCCGTCCGGCCCGCCCGGTGGGCCGCGGCCACGGCGGACAGGGCCTCGGTGAGGGTGCCGATCTGGTTGACCCTGACCAGGATCGGATCAGCGCCCCGGCGTGCGCGGTCTTCCTCGCCGCCACCCACGGAGCGGACGGCGCTGCTCCGGTGGCGGCGGCCGGGGCCGTCGACCTCGGCGCCGCCCCGCTGCTCCTCCTCGGCGCCCTCCCGGTCGTCATCCTCCTGCGCCGCAGGCCCCCGCGCACCGCCGACCGCCTGCACGCCCGCGGGTACGTCGCCCTCCTGCGCGCGGTGCCGGCCGCCATGCTCGCCCGCACCCCGTGAACACGCCGCAGCGGCTCCGCCTCACCTCCGCATGCGGTCGAACTCGGCGGCGAACCCGCACCGCTCCGTGATCGTCCGCAGCTGGTCGTCGGGCAGGCCGTCCGGCCCGGCCAGGATGGCCGCCAGCTCCTCGGCGCCGAGCCCGAGGCCCGCCAGGATGCCCAGATCTCCGGCCGGGCGCGCACCGGGGGCGTCCTCGCCGGGCGGGTCGGTGCCCAGCACGTCCAGCGCCTGGGCGGCGAGCGTGTGCCGTCGCGCGGCGCGCGCGTCCGACAGCAGAAGGGCGGTCCCGTCCGGCGCGGAGCGCAGGACCAGGAAGAAGGACTCGTCCGCGTTGAAGAACCCGAACACCGTATCCGGGCTCCCCGCTGCGGCGCGCACGGCCGCGACCGCCTCGTCCAGGCCGGTGAGCGCGGTGCGGTCCAGCCGGGCGCACTCCCAGCCGCCGTCCCGGCGCACGACGGTGATCGCGTATCGGTGGTTCTTGTGTTCCGTCACGGCCCCAAAGGTGCCCCGCCGGCCCGGCAGATAGCCGTACCCGAGCCCGGCGTGCTCCGCACGGAGCAACGGCGGGGCCGGGCCGGCGCGGGCCGGCGCGGGCCGGCGCGGGCGGGCGCGGGCGGGCGCGGCAGGGCGCGGGCCGGGCGCGGCCGGGTGGACCGGGGGGCCGCCCCCTGGCCACCCAGGGTGTCCGGCCGGGGGATTACCCCCGAAGTCCCGGCCCGGCTGCCCGGATGGCCCGGGGGATCTTGAACGGCGAGGGTGGACGCATCACATCTGCGGATGCACGCACCAGCGAAGGAGTCCCCTGTGTTCAACCGGATATCGACCGACGGGCAGCCGGTCCGCCGCCGCGCGGCGCGCGCCTTCGCCGTCGGGGCCCTCGCCCTGGCGGCCTGCGCCTCGGTGACGGCCGGCAGTGCCGGTGCGATCGTCAACGGCACCGATGCGACGGAGCGCTACCCGTTCATGGCTTCGATACCGGAATCGGCCCCGGAGCAGGGGGTGTACGACGGATCCTGCGGGGCCACGCTCGTCCACCCGCAGTGGGTGCTGACGGCGGCCCACTGCGTGCAGGGCGACGGCCTCGTGCTGGACGGCACCGTCCGGATCGGCAGCGCACAGCGGAAGGCGGGCGGAACCGTCCGGGCCATTGCGCGCACGGTCGTCCACCCGGGCTACGCGAACGGCGAGGGCACGGCCCCCAACCGGCACGACCTCGCGCTGGTCCGCCTCGACCGCCCGGTCACCGAGGAGCCCGTCCGCCTCGCGGAGCGGGCCGGGCGGCCCGGCACCCCGACCCGGATCCTGGGGTTCGGCACCACCTCCGACAGCGAACTGCGTTTCGCGGAGCGGCTGCAGGAGCTCGCAACGCGCAGGGGCGCCGACGCCGAGTGCGCCCCGGGCTACGCGGACCGGACCCGGCTGTGCACCATCAGCCGCGTACCCCGGGCCATGGCGTGCTTCGGGGACTCCGGCGGGCCGCAGCTCCAGAAGGGCGGGCGCGGGCGCTGGGAGCTGGTCGGCACCACCTCCGGTCCCGGCGCCCCGGGGGTCCCCTGCTCGGCCGGGCCCGGCCTCTACACGAGCGTGCCCGCGCACGCCGACTGGATCCGCAAGACCATCGGGCGCAACGCCTGACCGCGGCCGCCGCCGACCGTTCCACCGGGCGCGCTGCCTGCTCGGTGACGGCCACGCGGTGGTGACGGAGCAGTCGGAGGCGCCCGGAAAACCCGTTGGACGGGCCGCCGCCGGTTGGTAGCGTGCGGAGCACCGTGACAGGACCGGAGGAGGTGACACCCATGAACGCTGTACAGAGGTGGGTGCTCCCCTCTTCCTTCACGGTGATGCGACGGACCTAGGTGTCGTCGGGAGCGCCCCTGCAACCAGGCACTCCCGAAAGGCGACACCCATGACGAACTCCGTAACGGTCGGCCGCATCACCGAGACCCGGTGGCAGGCCGTGACCGTGGCCGACGGCCGGATCGCCGGTCACGGCGACGCCTCACGGCGGCCCGACGGGCGGCGCTTCCTCAGCATCGACGTGGGGCAGGACGCGGCGTTCGGCCCGCTGGCGGCCGCGATGCCGGCAGCGCTGCCGGAGCCCCTCCACACGCTGGCCGACGAGGCCGACACCGGCCTGCGGTCCCGCTGGGAGCAGGCCGGCTTCACCCCCGCGCGCAGGGAGCACGAGTACGTCCTGCCACCGACGCGGCCGCAACGGGTTCCGAAGCGCTGCGCCTCCCTCCCGGCGTGACGATCCGCTCCGGAGGGGAGGCGGACGCGTCCCACACCGCCGCGGCCGCGCTGCTCGCAGGTTTCGGCGCCCGCCGCACCGGGAGCACCGTCGAACTCGTGCGGCACTGACGCACTCCCCGCTTCGGGAAGCACCAACACCCCACCCCACACACGAGAGCCGAGACAAGAGACTTTGACGAAGACAGCAAGCGGCCTGGAGATCGAGGGCACCGTCGTCGAGTGCCTGCGCAACGCCACCTTCAAGGTGGAGCTCCGGAACGGCCACCACGTGCTCGCGCACATCAGCGGGAAGATCCGCAGGCACCACATCAGGATCCTCCCCTTCGACCGGGTGCTCGTGGAGCTCAGCACGTATGACCTCACCCGCGGCCGGATCCTGTACCGCTACCGCACCTGACCGGCAAAAGCCGTGCGCCCGGCCCTGACCGGGCGCACGCCCACCCCGGCTCCCGCGGACCGTCAGCGACAGGTGCTCCGCAGCCGCCGCCGGGGCCCGTCTCAGGAGCCTGCGATGTGCCTGATTTCCGGATGGCGCGACGAAGCGCCCAGGAGCAGGCGGGAGGAGTCGGCGCGGCCGCGCAACTGCACGTCGAAGAAGGTCCGCACGGTCGCACGTACGGCTGCCACGGCCCGGTCGGCGGGGATGGTGCCCAGTTGCAGGGGCAGCGGAATTCCCAGCTGCGGTCCGATGGACACCAGGTCGGTGAAGGAGTTGTGGTCCGCGTCGGCGAGCCGCAGACACCGGTGCCAGCCACGCAGGTGGGGCCACAGCGACGCCCAGGTCGGATCCTGGCGGAGTCCGTCGTGCACAGGAGTGTCCACCAGCAGGAACGGCCGGTCCAGGCCCTTCTGCACCACCGGTCCGTACACGGCGCCGTCGAGGTTGACGCCCGCCCGCACCCGCGGGTCCTCGCCGAGGACGGCCGCCGCCGCGGCGCCGCCCCGGGAGTGGCCGAACACGCCGACCCGGGACAGGTCCATGCTCTCGGCCAGTCCGGACGGCAGCCGGCGCCGCAGGGTACCGGGGGTCCCGCCCGTGTGCAGGTCCGCCAGCCGGTCCAGTACGAAGCGCAGATCGGCGGCGCGCACCGCAACGGCCTGCTCGTCGTCCGCGGGGCGGGTGAGCACGACCCGCCCGTCGGGGAACTCCACTTCGCCGGAGTCGTAGGGGTGGTCGACGGTCACGACGACGTATCCCCAGGACGCCAGGTCCTCCACGACGAGCGTGTTGAAGCTGCGGTCCGCGGCGTACCCCGGCGAGTACAGGATGACGGGGCGCCGCCCGCAGCGGGCCGGTGAGCGGTCCGCGCTGTGGGTGGCCGGCAGTGCGATGCCGTCGAGAACACCGCCGAAGCGGGCCTTCAGCGCCCGCTCGGCACCCGGCGAGAGCCACGGCAGCGCCGTCCGGCCCTGGGTGCCGGCCGCCGGATAGGTCACCGTCACCATCAGCTCGCGCGGCTGCTGAGGATCCGCCCACGGGTCGCGCCTGCCGGGATCGGTCAGGTGCAGCGCCACGGCCCCCACCGGCGCAGGTCCCGACGGCCCGTCGAGCCGTACGGTGACAGGTCCCGCGGCCGGGGCGGATGCAGAGGCGGCGAAGGCGGCAGACGGAAGCGCTGACGAAACGGCGGCCGAGGCGACCGTGGCGAGGCCACCGGCTATGAGGGCGCGGCGGGTCGGGCGAACGAGGGGCATGGCGCTCCTTCCACGGCCGAGAGACCCGACGCCGTGAAGACGCCGCCGGTCGACCGGCCTGGTGATCGTCAACTCTCCCGATCGTAGATCATCTTCTCCGGCTCTCCCGCACCGGCCCCGCACGTCCGGACGCGGTGCTCCCCTGCCGCGGCGAGCGCCCGCACTCGCGTCGGCCGGGGCCCGGTGTGGGTGCAGGTGTGCGGCGGGGCCGGGTCGTACGGTGGGGTGGTGACGGAACGTGTGGCGGGTGCGGCCGGGACCGAGGCGGTTGCGGCGCACCTCAAAGAGCGGCTCTACGCGACGATCACCATGATCTCGGTCGTCGTCGGGCTGGCCGGCAGCAGCCATGTGGACGCCCCCGGAGCCACGGCGACGGTCGCGACCGCCTCGGTGGGCCTGTGGCTGGCCGCGCTGGTCGCCGACCAGCAGGCCCATCGCGTCATCCACGGAGCCCTCGCGCGGGGACGGGACCTGCGCACCATGCTCTTCGTCAGCAGTCCGCTGCTGCTGTCCGCGGTGGGCCCGCTCATCCTGATCGGCGTCTCGGCACTGGGCGCCATGCGACTGGAGACGGCCCTCCTCACCGCGGCCGGGGTCAATGCCGCCACCCTGTTCGCGTGGGGGTGCTACGGGGGCCTCCGGATGGGCGGCGGCATCGTCATCGCCCTGCTCGGCGGCGCGATCGACGCCGCGATCGGCACGGCCGTCGCGGTCGTCAAGGCAACGGCCGGCCACTGACCCGCGGGCAGCCGCTCCCGCAGTCGTGCGGCCGGCCCGCTTCCGACCTGCCGAGGCCGGCCGTTCCGCCCGGCTGCGTGCTCACGTACGGCGGCGGCGCAGCAGTACGGCCCACAGGGCGGTCGCAGCGCCGCCCAGGAGCAGGCTCAGCAGCATCGGAGCGGTGGCCTTCGCCGCGGGGTCCGTGAGGACCGGGACGAGGAGGACCAGGGCGAGGGCGGCCAAGGCCAACGGGCCGGCGTGGACGGCAGGGTGCGCCCAGGTCAGGGGAGTGGTCCGGCGCAGCGCACGGGCCGGAGCGGTCGGGGGCGGCGCGAACGCGGCGTCGCTCGGATGGAGGCTGCCCCACAGGAAGGTCCCGTCGTCCCCGATCCAGAGCCCCGTGGTCCGCCGGCCGGCCGTGACCATCCAACCGGTGAGGCCGGCCAGTTCGATGGCGAGCGCCGCGGCGCATTCGCGTCGCCGGGAGACCGCCAGCACCACCGGCGCCCCGACCGCGCCCGTCGCGGCGAACCGCAGCGCGTCCCCGCCGTGCAGCCCCACGAGCCGGGTGCGCAAGGCGAGGCGCTCACCCGGCCTGGCCACACGTACGGCGCGCACCTCCTTGTGGTCGGGGGTGGCCGCCACCCCGGTGAGGAGCCACGCGAGCCACAGGACGAAGAGCACGACGGCCGCCGTGAACGCGGCGAGAGCATCGAACCACGGCCGGGGGCACGGCAGACGGGGACCGCGAGGTCGAGGTCCGCTCCTGACGCGCGGCCTCTCGCCGTGGCCGGTCGGCCACCTGCTCGGTGCTCTCACCGGGACAGGCCCGGTGCCGGACCCTACGGTGGGCTCATGAGCGACCCGGAGAAGAACAAGGCCACCGCCAAGGCGTTCTACGACCTCATGTTCAACGAATGCCGCCCGGCCGAGGCCATCGACCTGTACGCAGGCGCCACCTACATCCAGCACAACCCGCACGTCGGCGACGGAAAGCAGGCGTTCGTCGACTACTTCGAACGCATGGCCGCGGAGTATCCGGGGAAGCGCGTCGAGTACAAGCGCGCCTTTGCCGAGGGCGACCACGTCGTCCTGCACTGCCACCAGGTCTGGCCGGACGAGGAGTACGCGGGCATCGACATCTTCCGTTTCGACGCCGACGGCAGGATCGTCGAACACTGGGACGTCCTCCAGGTCGTCCCGCCGACATCCCGGAACGACAACACGATGTTCTGAGGCGGCTTGACCTTGTCACTGGCGGCAGGGTTGTTCCCTCGCTGCATGGACATCGACACGAACAGCAGCGGTCGGCGCGTCGTCCTCGTCACGGGGGCCGGGACCGGCATCGGGCAGGCCACCGCACGCGCTTTCGCCGCCCGCGGGGACCTGGTGGCAGTGGTCGGCCGGCGGAAGGCGCTCCTGGAGGAGACCGCCGAAGGGCACTCCGGCATACGGGTGATGGCCGGCGACGTCAGCGCGGCCGGAGAGCCGCAGCGGATCGTCGAAGAAGTGCTCGGTGCGTACGGACGGCTGGACGTGCTCGTCAACAATGCCGGGATCGTACGTTCCGCCGCCCTCGGCCGGGTGGCCGCCGAGGACATCGCGGACCAGTTGGCGGTCAACCTGGTGGCGCCCGTGCTGCTCACGCAGGCCGCGCTGCCCGCGCTGGAGGCATCCGGGGCGGGGGTCGTCGTGAACGTCAGCACCGCGGTGGGGCAGCGGGGCTGGCCCGGGGCCTCCGTCTACGCCGCCACCAAAGCGGCCCTCGACAGCCTCACCCGCAGCTGGGCCGTGGAGCTCGCCCCGCGGGGCGTGCGGGTCGTGGCGGTGGCGCCGGGCGCGGTGGACACGCCGATCGCCGCGCACCAGGGGCTGGGTCCGGAACGGGCCGCCGCGCTGCGGCAGTGGCAGGTGGCGCGCACCCCGCTGGGGCGGATCGGCCGGCCCGAGGAGATCGCCTGGGCGGTGTGCAGCCTCGCCGACCCGGCCGCGTCGTTCCTGACCGGTGTGCTGGTCCCCGTGGACGGGGCGGCGTCGGTGGCCTGAGAGCATGGCCGCATGCTGATCGGGGAACTGGCCGAGGCCACCGCCACGAGCGCCCGCGCCCTGCGCCACTACGAGAGCGCCGGGCTGATCTCCTCCCGGCGGGCCCCGAACGGCTACCGGGTCTACGAGGAGAGTGCCGTGGTGCGGGTCCGCAACATCCGCGCCCTGCTCGACGCCGGGCTCACCCTGGACGACGTACGCGTGTTCCTCCCGTGCCTGGACGGGGACGTGGCCGCCGGTCCGCCCGGCCCGAAGGCGCTGGCCGTGGCCCGGCAGCGGCTCGCCGTCCTGGAGGCGCGCATCGCCGCACAGACGGCTGCCCGCGACCGCCTGCGCCGGGCGCTGGGGCGGGCGGAAGGGGCGGCGCGGGCGGTGCACGAGGACGCCCCGTCCGGCCGGGATCCGCTGCCTGCCGCGCGGATGCCCGGCCGCGCCGGCGAGGAGTAGCCCTTCCTGCCGGTCGGGGAGCGCCGTCACCAGGGCATGGCGTGGCGGGCGTGGTCGGCGGGGGTATCGTCGGTGACGGCAGTGACCCGGCAGAGGACGGCGACCACGCCGTCGATCCGTTCGACGAGGCTGACGAGCACCGGCAGCCGGCTCCGGCGGTCCACGCGGCCGGTCAGCGTGACCACTCCGTCGACCACCTGGACGTCGATGTCGCCGGCGGGCACATCCAGCACGTCGCCGAGGACCTCGTCGGCGATCCGGCGGCGTATCTCGGCGTCCGGACGCAGGAACACGCGCAGCAGGTCCCGGCGGGTGACGATGCCCACGAGCCGGTCCTCCTCGTCCACCACGGGCAGGCGTTCGACGCCGCGGCGGGTCATGAGCCGGGCGGCGTCGGCCACCGAGTGCTCGGGGTGGGCCGTGACCGCCGGGGCGGACATGAGGTCGGCCGCAGTGGGCGTCCCGGCGGGCGGGCCGCCCGGGGAGGCCGCGCGCAGGGCGGCCGCGGTGCTGGCGAGCAGGTCGGTCTGGGAGACGACGCCCACCACCCGGTCCTCCGCGTCGAGGACGGGCACACCGGTGATGTCGTGCTGGGTCAGGAGCTTGGCGATGTCCTTGAACGGGACCGCGGGGGTCACCGAGACGACCTCGTCGGTCATCAGATCCGCCACCCGTGTGTGCCTCATGGGAGCCTCCCGTTCCGGTGTGCGCTGTGCGACGCCGGGGCGGTGCCGCCTGTGGCCTCCACTCTCCGCGCCGGCCCGCCGGGGATCGAGGGCCGAGCGGGCCGACCGGGGGACCGGATGGTCCCACCCCGGCAGGCGCGCCGCCCGGCGGCCCCGCCCGGGCCGCCGTACCGTTCCGGTCGTGGGCCGCACGTCCCGGCCCCCGGGCCGGTCGGCCCTGTCCCGGCGCCGCGCCGCCGACCATGGTGGGAGTCGGAGGGCGGCGCCACGGTCGCCGCACGCTGGAGGGAAGGACGAACAGTGACCCCTGTCATCGCCGTCGGACTGGACGGTTCCCCCGAAAGCCGGGCCGCGGCCCGATGGGCGGCCCACGAGGCGGCCAGGCGGGGACTCGGCGTCCGCCTCGTCCACGCCTGGCTCTGGCAGCCGCTCGACCTGCCGCTCGTCCAGGACCGCGATGCCGAGGCCCGGTGCGCCGACGCGATCCTCCGCGAGGCCGCGGACGAGCTGGCTGCGGACCACCCCGGCCTGCCCGTGACCTCGGAGGTCGTGCCGGACGCGGCCGTACCGGCGCTGCTGCACGCGGGTGCGCAGGCGCAGATGCTGGCGCTCGGCACGAAGGGCCACGGCGCCCTGCTCGGCTTCCTGCTCGGCTCGTACGGCCGGCAGGTCATCGGCGAAGCGGCCTGCCCGGTGGTCTCGGTACGGGCCGCCGCCGGGCAGGACGCGGGCCACGAGGCCGGTGCGGTGGTCGTCGGCCAGCAGGGCGGCGTGGAGGACAGCCACGACGTCCTGCAGTTCGCCTTCGAGACGGCCGCTGCACGCGGCGTGGGCGTCCGGGCGGTGCGCGCCTGGTCCCTGCCACCGCTGTACGCCTACAGCCGCGCCTCGCTCTACCTCGCCGACCAGGCGGGGGGCCTGGAACCCTTCGAGAGGGCTGCCCTGCACCAGGCCTTGGAGCCGTGGCTGGCCAAGTACCCGGCCGTCCCGGTGGAGGAGCACGTCGAAATGGGCGCCGGCGGCCAGGTCCTCCTGTCGGCCTCGGCGGGCGCCGGCCTGGTCGTCGTCGGCCGCCGGGCCCGCACGTCCGCCGTCGGCACCCGGATCGGCTCGGTGGCGCATGCGGTCCTCCACCACGCACCGTGCCCGGTGGCCGTGGTGCCGCACGCGTAGCCGCTGCCGGGCACGGCGTCCGGGCCCCGGGCCCGGACGCCGTGGCGGCGGGCGGCCGGAGGACACCGGTGGGGCCCTCCGGCCGGGGGAGCCCCGGCCGCCGGATCCCCACCGTTCACGACGGGTCCGTCTGACGCTCCGGCAGCCGGGGGATCAGGAGGACGGGGCAGTGCGCGTGGTGGACCAGGGTGTGCGTGGCCCGGCCGAGGGTGCGGCCGATGAAGCCGACGTCGCGGCGCCCTCCCATGACCAGCAGGTCCGCCTGTCGGGTCGCCTCGACGAGGGCGCCGCCCACGGAGGTGCCCTTCTCTGCGTCGGCCTGCACCGACAGCTCCGGGAACTCCTCGCGGACCCGGTCTGCGATGGCCGTCAGGCGGCGTTCGTGTGCCCGGGCGACCTCGTCCACCGCGTCGAGCTGACCCACCACGCTGCCGACGGACTCCAGCAGGTTCCACACGTGGAGCAGCCGCAGGGAAGCCTTGTACAGTTCGGCCTCGCGGGCGGCGTAGCGGGCGCAGTCGAGGTCGTGCTCGTCGCGCACGGCGGCGAGGACCACCCCCTTCTCCCCGTCCTCCCCGGTGCCCCGGACGATGGCGACCGGAGTCTTCGCGCCCGCGGCGGTCTCCAGGCCGGTCGAGCCGAGCATGAGGGTGCTGAAGCCGCCCAGGCCGCGGTTGCCGACCACGAGTGTGCCGTGCAGGCCGGCTGCGCGCTGCAGGCCGGGTACGGCCTGGCCGCGGCTGAGCTCCGTCGTCACCTGGAGTCCCGGGTACTCGGCGGTGACCGTCCGGGCGGTGTCGTCCAGGAGCGCACGGCCGGCCGCACGTACCTTCTCGATGTTCTCCGCGGAGAGGTAGAGCGCCTTGTGATCGGTGTCGGCCGCGTACAGGATGTGCAGGGGGCGGCCCCGCCGGGCGGCCTCGCCCGCCGCCCACAGGGCGGCCGCGCGGGCCGGCTTCGAGCCGTCGACACCGACGGTGACCGAGCTGGTGTCCGGAGTGCGGATGGTGCTTTCCACGGTTCCTCCCTAGGAGAGCTGCCGGTGACACATCCAGGCTGCGCCGTCGGCAGGGCCCGTCAGAGGGCCGCTCAGGTCACGGCCGGGGGCCAAAGGTCCCTCCCGCGCGCACGGAGCGGCCCGCTCCACGGGCGCCCGTCCGCGGCCCGCGCCGGTCTCCGGGACGGGCCGGGTGCCGGCGTCGTCTCAGGCCGCGACGCCGGACCGCAGCCGGCAGTGGCGTGCCCGCGGCGATGATCTCGGGGCGGAGCTCGGGGGAGTGGGACCGTACCGCACTGCGGCAGACGCCGAGGGCGGCCAGGGCCATGGGGCGGTCGACGGCCGCCGTCCGCACAGCGGGCTGCGCAGCCGCGGGTCGGGGGAGGGGCCGAACGGGCCCCGATGGGAACCGTACGACCCAAGCCCGCGACCGGCCCGCGCCCCCACCGTGTGACCAGCACGGCTCACCCGGCCCACGCCGCATGACGAGGAGCAGCGACCATGAGCGCCAAGCGAGTCCTGATCGCCTACGGCACCAAGCACGGCGCCACCGCCGGCATCGCCGAACACATCGGCAAGGCCCTCCGCGAGGACGGCCTCGACGCGGTCGTGCTGCCGGCCGAGGACGTGGACGACGTCCGGGGCTACGACGCGGTCGTCATCGGCGGCGCCCTCTACGGGGGCCACTGGAGCGGCCAGGCCGAGCGCTGCGCGGAACGCAACGCCGACTCCCTGCGGCACCGCCCGGTCTGGCTGTTCAGCAGCGGTCCGCTCGACCGCTCCGCCGAGGAGCACGACATCCCGCCGGTCTCGGCCGTCGCCCGGCAGATGCAGCTCACAGGGGCGCGCGAGCACATCACCTTCGGTGGCAGCATCACGGCCAACACCCCCGGCTTCCTCGCCAAGGCCCTCCTCCACGCGGGCAAGGGCGGGGACTACCGCAACCACGAACGCGTCCGGACCTGGGCCCACCACATCAGCGCCGAGCTCGCGGCCGCCTGAACCGGCGGTCCGGCTCGCACGCCACGAGACGCGGAGGCGCGCCATGCACCACCCGACCAGGGGGAACACGGCCAACCCGCTCAGGCGGCAGGCCGACCGCACCCGGACCCGCCTGCACGCCGCCTTCACGGCCGCCTGCCTGGCGGCCGTGGCCTGCGGCGCCGTCGTCGGCGGGACCGTGTGGGCCGACGGCAGCCGTGCGGCCGCAGAGCTCGCCCGCCACCGGCACACCACGACGGCCGTCACGACCGGCGGGACCACCTACGTGGCCGGCTCCCCGCCGAGCCGGCAGCTCGTGACCGTGGCCCCCGCCACCTGGCACTACCCCTTCCCGCGCGCGCATGCGCAGACGGTTCCCGTTCCCCGGGACACCCGCAGGGGCGACCGGGTCCGGGTGTGGGTGGACGACGACGGGTTCGCGGCCTCCGCGCCTCCCGGCGCGGCCGAGCTCGCGGTGCGCACCGCTGCGTACGGCACGGGTGCGCTCTTCGGGACCGTGCTCGCGGCCGGCGCACTGGTCCGCCTGCGCCTCAAGACCGTCGACGCCGCCAGCTCCCGGGAATGGGAAGCCGAGTGGCGGACCGTCGAACCCCTCTGGTCCGGCCGCCTGCGCCCCGGACGGGAAGCCGGTGACGGATGAGGCGGCGCCCCGGCGATTCCGCGGATGAGCGGGCGGACGTCCCCTCACCGGGCCAGACTGGAGCCATGCACGACGGGGAGGCGATCGAGCTGTCCGGTCTGACCAAGAGGTACGGGCCGGTCGTGGGCGTCGACGGGCTGGACCTGACGGTGCGGCCCGGCGAGGTGTTCGGCTTCCTCGGCCCCAACGGCGCCGGGAAGACGACCACCCTCCGCTGCCTGACCGGACTGATCCGCCCCACCGCCGGCCGGGTGCGGGTGTTCGGCCTCGACCCGGTCACCGACCACCGGCGGCTCGCGCCGCAGCTGGGCTACCTGCCGGGCGAGCTGCGCTTCTACCCCGAACTGTCCGGAGCGCAGACGCTCGACCTCCTGTCCTCCCTGCAGGGCGCCCCCGTACCCCGGCGCGCCGAGCTGTGCGACCGGCTGGGGCTGACCCCGGCCGTCCTCGGCCGGCCCGTGGGCACCTACTCGCGGGGGATGAAGCAGAAGCTCGGGCTGGTGCAGGCACTCCAGCACGACCCTCGGCTCGTGGTGCTGGACGAACCGACCGAAGGGCTGGACCCGTTGGTGCAGGAGACCTTCTTCCTCCTGCTGAACGAGGCCGCGGCAGCCGACCGCACGGTACTCCTCTCCAGCCACGTGCTTCCCGAAGTGCAGCGCGCCTGCGGCCGAGTGGCCATCGTGCGCGCCGGGCGGCTGGTGACGGTCGAGAGCGTGGCGGGCCTGCGCGAGGCACGCGCCCGGCGGATCCGGCTGTCCTTCGCGGACGGGCAGGGCGCCCGGCCGCTCGGAGCCGCGGACCGGTGGGTCCCGCGCTGGCAGGACGACCGCGTGGAACTGCTCGTACCACCGAGCGAGGTGGTGGGCGCGCTCCGCGGCCTGCTGGCGCTGGAGGTGGCCGACGTGACGGTGGAGGAGGCCGGGCTCGACGAGGCGTTCCTGGACCTCTACCGGGGCGACGCCGCGACGGAGCAGCCATGAGGGACCGATGGCCGCTGCTCTGGCTCGCCCTCTACCGCCGGCGCAGGATGCTCACCAGCCTGCTGATCGGCATGATCGCCTTCGAGACCCTGATCGTGGTCGTCGCGAACACGATCACGCCGCAGGACCTCTTCGGCGCGAGCGGCAAGGGCGCGCCGTCGGCCTACCGGGCGTTCAGCGGCTCCAGCGGAGAAGTCTCCATCGCCAGCTACCCGGGCCTGCTCGGCGCGGGACTCGTCCACCCGTTCTGGATCGCCCTCCAACTCACCGCGATCGGCTCCCTCGCGGCTGCGGCGGTCGCGGCCGACGTGGAGTCGGGCACGGTCGAGCTGGTGATGGTCCGTCCGGTCAGCCGCGCCCGGCTGCTGGCGGAGCGGACCGCGGCCCTCCTGGTCGCGGCCCTGGCCCTGAACGCGGCGGCGACCCTCACGGTCGCGGCGGGAGTCGCCCTGTCACCGGACATCCACCGCGCCGTGGCGCTGCGCGGAGTCCTCGCCGCAGGGGTCCTGGGCTGCGCCTTCGCGCTGTGCCTCATCGGGCCTGCGCTGGCCGTGTCGGCGGCGGGCCGGCGAAGGGCCCAGGTGATCGGGACGACCATCGCGATCGGAGCGGTCGGCTTCGCGGTCAACTTCATCGCCCTGGCCTGGGCGCCGGCCCGGCCGCTGCGGTACGCCGGGCCCTTCCACTACTACACCCCGGGTGACGCCCTCGCCGAAGGCACGGTGCCGTGGGTCTCGTTCCTCGTCCTGTCCGGTACCGGCGTGCTGGGCATCCTCGCCGCACATCTGCTGCTTCGCCGCAGGGACTTCACACCCTGACCGGACGACCGGCGTCCCGGACGCCCTCCCCGCGCGCGGGGACGGCGTCCGGGACGGTGTCCGTCACGGCGGCGGACGCGGTGGACGCAGCGGTCGTCAGCCGCGGGCGATGACGGCGACCGGGGCGGCGGCGTGGTGCAGGACCGCGTGAGCGGTCGAACCGAGGTGCGCACCGAGAGGGGAGCGGCGCATACGGCGGCCGATGACGACCGGTTGCGCCCCCTGGCTCGCCCGGACGAGCTGCTCGGCCGCGGACCCCCGCAGGGGGCAGCCGCGGCGGTGTGCCTCCTCGAAGGCGAAGGCGAGCAGCCGGTCGCAGGCCTCGTGGATGTCCACGCCCACGACGAGCTCTCCGGCCGTGCCGGTGACCGGCCGTGCGGACCACCCGGCCCGGGCCCGGGCGTACCGGGGCGGACCGAGCCGGCCGTGATGGGGACCTTCGGCCCACCGGGCGGTCCCTGACGGCCCTCTTTCCCGGCCGTCCGAGGTGCGAGCGTCAGGGGTGGCACCCGTCGGCTTCTCGGTTGGGAGGAACCGTGGAAAGGACCATCCGCACTCCGGACACCAGCTCCGTCATCGTCGGCGTGGACGGCTCGCGGCAGGCGCGCGCCGCCGCCCTGTGGGCCGCGGGGGAGGCCGTACGCCGTGGCCGCCCGCTGCACGTCGTCCACGGTGCCGACACCGACGGCAGGGCCCTGTACCTGTCGGCGGAGACCATCGAGAAGGTCCGTGCCGCGGGCCGGGAACTGCTGGACGACACGGCGAAAGCCGTCACCGCGGAGTACCCCGGGCTCAGCGTGACCACCGAGTTCAGCCGCACGGGCGCCGTCAGCACCCTGCACCGCGCGGGCGGGTTGCACGGCACCATCGTGGTGGGAAGCCGCGGGCTGGGAGGCTTCAACTCGCTCATGCTCGGCTCCGTCGGCCTGGAGACGGCCGCCGGCGCGCGGACCCCGGTCATCGTGGTCCGCGGCATCGAGGGGCCGGAGGAGCGCGGCAGTGTCCTCGCCGCCGTGCGTGACGAGAACGACCTCACGTGCGTCCGCTACGCGGCCCGGGAAGCGGAGCTGCGCAAGGCCTCACTGCGGTTGCTGCAGGTATGGAACGTGCTGCAGTCCGTCGGCTCCGTCGTGACCATGCTCGACGGCGTGGGCGAGGCCGCCCGCCGCGACGAGGAGGCCCTGCTCGCCGTCACGGACACCATCCGCGAGGAGTTCCCCGACCTGGCCGTCGAGAGCGACACGGAGAAGAGCACCTCCGTGGCCGGAGTCCTGGTCGAGGCGTCCCGCCACGCCGACCTGCTGGTCATGGGCGGCCGCCGCGCCCCCACCCCGCTCGGACTGCGACCCGGACTCGGGCGGGCCACGCACAGTCTGCTGCACCACGCGCACTGCCCGGTCCTGCTCCTTCCCCGGTTCGGCAGCGATTTCGGGAGCACGTCATGACCGCCGCGTGGAAGCAGGCGCGCGACATCGTCGTCGGGATCGACCCGGTCCGGGACTGGCACCTCGCCCTGGCCTGGGCCGCCGACGAGGCACACCGCCGCCGCCTGCCGCTGCGCCTGGTGCTGGCGGTGCCGCCACAGCACGGCTCCCACCACGTCGACGACACCCCGGGGCAGACCTCCCTGCGGCAAGCGGGTGCCGACAGGCTGGCAGAGGCCCGGGCCTGGGCCCGCGACCGGCAACCGGAGGCGGCCGTGGCCACCGACCTGCTCGAGGGCTTCCCCGCCCAGGTCCTGGTGGCGCAGGCCCGGCACGCCCGTCTCGTGGTCCTCGGCTCCCGCCACCTGGGCCGCCCGGCCCGATTCTTCAGCGCCGGTTCGACCGTCGTCCCCGTGACCGCGCAGGCCGCGTGCCCGGTCGTCGTCGTGGGTGACGCCGAGCACGCCACCCAGCAGCCCGCCTACCTCGTCGCCGGCATCGACGGCAGCACGGCCGCCACGGACGCCCTGGCGTTCGCCTTCGACGAGGCCGACCGGCGCGGTGCCGCCCTGCGGGTCGTCTGCGTGTGGCAGCCTCCGCTGTTCCTCCTCGACGACGAGGAGGTCGCGCTGAAGGCCCAGCGGCTCCTGCTGAGCGAAGCCACGGCCGGCCTGGCGGACGAGTACCCGGACGTCCACGTCACCCACGAGGTCCTCACCGGTCACCCCGTCGAGGAGCTCGCCCGGACGGCGGAACACGCCCTCGCCCTGGTCGTGGGCCGCCGTGGCCGGGGCGGATACACGGGTATGCGGCTCGGCTCCGTCACCCACGGCCTCCTGCACCGGGCCCACTGCCCGGTCATCACCGTCCCCACCGGCTGAGCGGGTCGGCGATGAGCACCCGCACGAGGGCTCCCTTCGACCCCGTTCTCGACACCGAGCCGGCTCTGCCGGACCGGGGCCGGCGCCACGCGCAGACCCCGGCCCGCCAGGACCGCCTCCTGCGCGCCGCCATCGACAGAAAGGCACGATCATGAACACGCAGCCCCCCGCCGACCGCTCCGGGATCCACGCCGAGCTCGGCGATCAGATCGTCGTGGGCGGACCCGTCGTCGGCAGGCCCGGCAGGGACGGGGAAGTGGTCGCCCTCCACCACCAGGACGGCACCCCGCCCTACGACGTGCGCTGGTCCGACACCGGCCGCACCACCGTCTTCTTCCCAGGTCCGGATGCCCACGTCCGCCACCTGCACCACCGCACGGACCACTGAACGGAGCGCCTGCCTCCGGCCGGTACTACCGTGGAGAGGGGTGCGGCTCCTCACCGCTGCCACCGGCCGGAGGTGGAAGATGAGCGCAGGCGAACGGCCTGCCGCGCCGGGTGTGCCCCGGCTGCGCCTGGACGAGCTCCTCGACGAGCTCCAGGTACGGATCGACGAGGTGCGCGGTGCCCGCGACCGGCTGAACGGCCTCCTGGAAGCCGTCATGTCGGTCGGCCGGGAACTGGACCTGCCGCAGGTCCTGCGCGGCATCGTCGAGGCCGCCGTCGTCCTCGTGGACGCCGAGTACGGGGCCCTCGGCGTCATCGGCGACGACAAGCAGCTCGCCGAGTTCCTGCCCGTCGGCATCAGCGACGAACTCCGCGCCCGGATCGGCGACCTGCCGTCGGGCCACGGCATCCTCGGGGAACTGATCCGCCACCCGGAACCGCTGCGCCTCTCCGAGCTGTCCGAGCACCCGGCCTCGTACGGGTTCCCGGCGCACCACCCGCCGATGCACTCCTTCCTCGGTGTGCCCATCCGGGTCCGCGAGGAGGTGTTCGGCAACCTCTACCTCACCGAGAAGCGCGGGGGAGCCGACTTCGACCCCGAGGACGAGGCCGTGCTGTCCACCCTCGCCGTCGCCGCCGGCATCGCCATCGAGAACGCCCGCCTCTTCGAGGAGGTGCGCCTGCGCGAGCGCTGGCTGGAGGCCAGCGCGGACATCACCAGCGCCCTGCTCTCCGGAAGCCCCCAGGACGAGGTCCTCCAGGGCATGCTGGAGCGCGCCACGGACATCACCGGCGCGGACATGGGCGTCTTCTACCTCCTGGGCCCCGGCGGCGAGCTGCGCGGGTCGTTGGCCCTCGGGGAGGGCGCCGAAGCGCACCGCGGGATCGTCCTGCCCAGCACCCGCGGCACCCTGGCCGAGGTCGCGCTGGCCCGCGACGACGGTCTGATCACGGTGACGGACGTCCAGGGGGACGGCCGCGTCACCGTGCAACCCGAGCGCTGGGAGGGCTTCGGCCCCGCCGTCGCCGTCACCGTCGGCACGAAGGAGAAGCTCAGCGGCGTGCTGATGCTGGCCCGCCGGCAGGGGCGTCCCGTGTTCGCCCCCTCGGAGGTCGCAGCGCTTCCGGGCTTCGCCGGACAGGCGGCCCTGGCGCTGGAGCTGGCCGACCGCCGCCGCGACGCCGAGCAGATGAGCCTGCTGGAGGAC
The DNA here is from genome assembly GCF_055572195.1 of Streptomyces sp. NPDC030809. Classification (NCBI taxonomy): domain Bacteria; kingdom Bacillati; phylum Actinomycetota; class Actinomycetes; order Kitasatosporales; family Streptomycetaceae; genus Streptomyces; species Streptomyces sp. NPDC030809. The sequence goes on along the minus strand of NZ_JBVIDV010000005.1, from coordinate 229,922 downwards.
CACGACCGCATCGCCCGGGACCTGCACGATCTCGCCATCCAGCGCCTCTTCGCCACCGGCATGACCCTCCAGAGCGCCCAGCGCTTCGTCGAACACCCCGAAGCGGCCGAACGACTGGCCCGCGCGGTCGACGACCTGGACGCCACCATCAAGATCATCCGCTCCACCATCTTCGGGCTGCGGGAGCGCGTGTCCCCGGCCACGGGGTCGAAGCTCCGCGCCCGCGCGGTCCAGGCCCTGGACGAAGCCGCCGTGGCCCTCGGCTTCGCCCCGGCCCTGCGGATGGAGGGACTCATCGACACCGATGTCCCGCCGGCCGTCGCCGACGAGGCTCTGGCGGTACTCGGCGAAGCGCTGGCCAACGTCGCCCGGCACGCACGGGCCGACCACGTAGAGGTTCTGATCACAGCGGCCGACGGCGTCCTCACCCTCGCCGTGACGGACGACGGCGCCGGCATGCCCGAGGGCGGCCGCCGCAGCGGACTGCGCAACCTGACCGAACGCGCGCAGCGGCTGGGCGGGCGGATGGCCGTCGGCCCCCCGGGCGGCGGCGGGCACGGGACCCGCCTGGAATGGCAGGTGCCGCTGGCCTCCGTGCCGAGGTGAGCACGCCCTCGCTCGTGGCGGGCGAGGACCGATCCGATGCGAGCCGCGGCGCCCGCCGACGGATCCGATCCGCAGCGGGCGCGGCCCCGTCCGGCCGGGCCCGGGGCGCATCCGTACGCGGCGCAGGACCACCGTCTAGGCAGCGGTGCCGACGTCGCCGTCCAGCTCCATCCGGACGTCCACGACCCCCTCGACCGCGCGGATCGCCCGCGCGAGCAGGGGTACCAGGGCGCGGTCCCGAACCGGACCGCGCAGGGTGACGACGCCGTCCTGGACGGTGAAGTCCAAGGCCGTACCGGGCGTCAGCTCGGTGAGGACCGCCGTGCGGATCTCCTCCTCCAGCTCCTCGTCCGGCCGCAGGAAGACCTTCAACAGGTCACTGCGGCTGACCACGCCCTCGAGCAGGCCGAGCGCGTTGACGACGGGCAGCCGCTTGACGTGCTTGCGGGCCATGATCCGGGCGGCCTCGGCGACCGGCGCGTCCGGATGGACGGTGACGGCCGGACTCGACATGAGCTCCTCGGCCAGCACCCCGCCGGCCTTGGACGCCTCCTCCAACTGGCCGGGAAGCACGGGATCGGTGCGCCGGAACTCCTCCTTGGGCAAAAGGTCGGCCTCGGAGACGACACCGACGACGCGGCCCTCGCCCTCCAGCACGGGCACCGCGCTGACCTTCCACTGGTGCATCAGTTCGACGATCTCCTTGTAGGAGGCCTCGCGGCCGATCGCGACGGCGGTGTGCGTCATGACGTCGCTGACGGTGTAGCGGGATGCGGACATGGCCGGCTCCTTCGGTGTGCGGTGCGTCAGAGGTTGCTGCCGCTGCCGTACGGCGCGTACAGGTCGAGCAGACGGACCCGGGCCGCCTGGAGCCGGTGGGCGAGGACCTGCCCGACCCAGTGCCCGACCGCCGAGCCGAAGCCGGGATCGGCATCCATCAGCACGCGTACGGGCCCGGCATCGAACTCGTACGCGCGTACGGGGCTCATCGCCTCGGCACCCAGGCGCCAGACGTACGGTGTGAAGAGCCACGAGCAGCCGACGAGCTCGCCGGGGCCGAGGTGCTCGATCACGGCCGCGCGCCGGCCGGGCACGTGGGCGTCGAGGGTGACGGTGCCCGACCGGACGATCCAGAACCGGTCGGCGTGGCCGCCTTCGCGGAAGAGGCGGGTCCCGTCGGCGAGGTTGACCTCCCGTGCCAGCTCCATCAGGCGCGAGCGGTACGGCTCGGGCAGCACGGCGGTGACGCGGGTGGGAGACGAGGTGCTCATGGACGGCCTCCAGGTTCGAGTCCGCTTCCAGTCTCTGCCGGCCGGCCCGCCCGGGCATGGGTCCTGTGGTCCCCTGCTGGGCCCTACCGGCCCATGCCCGCCGCCCCGCCGGGCCTCCGGCGGCAGGACGGCCGCAAGACCGCCCCCGCTCCGTCCCGTGCCCGCCAGGCCGAGCGCGACCGCATCAGCCGACGGGGACCACCGCGACCGGCGCGGCGCAGTGGTGGATCACCGCATGCGCGACACGGCCGACGCGCGGGCCGATCGGACCCTTGCGCCTGCGCCGTCCGACGACCATGAGATCCGCTCCCCCGGACGCCTCCACGAGCCGTTGTCCGGCGGAGCCGACGGCCACCTCCTCGGTGACCCGCACGTCCGGGTACCGGGCACGCCAGGGCCGCACGCAGTCCGCCAGCTCCTCCACGACCCGCTGTCCCATCAGCTCGCCGATGCCGGGGTCGGCCACGCTCGCGGAGACATGGGGGCCCGGCAGGGGCCGGCAGTGCAGGACCCGGAGCACCCCGCCCCGCCGTGCGGCTTCGCCGAACGCGAAGGCGAGCACCTGCTCGCACGGGTGGCCGAGGTCGACGCCCACGAGGATCTCGCCGAACGGCGCCTCCGAGGGCGGAGTGTCCGGCGCCGTCCTGGGGCTCCCCCCGGCGGTCCCGGCGCCGTGCGCGTCCGGGTCTGCGCCCCGTACGAGGACGACCGGTCGCCGGGACGCCCCGACGACCGCCAGCGACACCGAGCCGGCGAGGAAGCCCGCCACACCGCCGAGGCCCCGGGAGCCGAGCACCATCAGGTCCGAAGCGTCCGCCGCCGCGCCCAGCAGCTCGGCGGCGCGCCCCCGCTCGTGCACGGTGGTCACCTCCAGCCCCGCATGGTCTTTCCGCGCCTGCTCCGCGAGGTCGCGGAGCAGGCCGGCCGACCGCTGGGCACGGCGGGCGGCCAACGGGTACGGGATCTCCGGTGTGACGGGCCATTCCTCCACCTGGACCAGGTGCAGCGGCACCTCACGGCGTACGGCCTCCCGCGCGGCCCAGAGCGCCGCCGCCAGGCTCTCCGGCGAGCCGTCCACACCGACCGTGACCTGAGCAGTCATGGCATGCCTCCTCGATGCGCCGGGCACGTCCACGAAGGACGGGTCTTCCAGCGTCGCGTACCGCCCGCCGGCGTGTGAGGGGCCGACCGGGGCGCGTCCGGACCCGACCGGCCCATGCGGGGACGGTGCACGGAGTACCAGCGTGGCGGTGACAACCGCCTGCCGTGCCGTGCCGAGCCGGACGGGAGGCGGCGGACGACGCGTCCCTCCGCCTCCGGCACCCGCGGCCGGTGCCCGGACGGGGCGGATCGCCGCCGTGCGGCCACCGCCCGTCGAAGGAGCAGTGCAGACATGAACACCGTGAACGGAACCGAACCGCGGCCACCCGGCGGGGGCGGCCCTACCGACCTGGGCCGCCGCGTCTCGGCCCGCCGGGCCGAACTCGGCCTGAGCCGCGAGGAGCTGGGGGAGCGGTGCGGCGCCGACGAGCACTACATCGCCTACGTCGAGGAGCACGCCGCGGCCCCGGCCGCCGGCACCGTCCTGCGCCTGGCCAATGCGCTGGGCGTGACCGTCCAGGACCTGACCGGGACCAGCGCGGAGCGGGCCCCGGCCGGGTCGGGCGCCGCGCGCGATGCCGAGCTGATCGCCCTCCCCGAAAGCGAGTGCCGACGGCTGCTGGGCGTCCGCGGAGTCGGGCGCGTGGGCGTGTTCACGCCCGAGGGCCCCGCCGTCCTCCCCGTGAACTACCTGGTCTCGGACGGCGACATCGCCTTCTGCACCGCGGGCGGCACCGTGCTGGCGCGCGCCGCGGGAACCGAGGCCGCCTTCGAGGTGGACCGCATCGACGACGTGGCCTCCCGGGGGTGGAGCGTACTGGCGGTGGGGGAGCTCGAAGGGGTGACCGACGCCGGCGAACTCGAACACCTCGCCGCCGCGGCCCACTCCTCGCCCTGGGCGGGCGGCGAGCGCACGCACTGGATGAAACTCGCCCCGATCCGCCTCACCGGCCGCCGGGTGGAGCGCCGGTGACCCGGCTCGGAAGGCGCCCGCTGAGGGCGGGGGTGCCGTTCGGCCGGCCGGTCAGCCGCGCAACCGGACCGCGGTGACCTTGTACTCCGGGCACGAGGTGACCGGATCGGCGTGCCCCGAGGTCAGCCGGTTCACCCCGCTGGCCGGGAAGTGGAACGCGCAGAACACCTGGCCCGGGGCGGTCTCGGCGGTCACGCGGACGGTCAGCCGGGCGCTGCCGTGGCGGCTTTCGACCGTGACCGGGGCGCCGTCGCGAATGCCGTGCCGGGCTGCGTCGTCGGGGTGCACGTCCAGGCGGTCGACCGGATCGAGGGCGAGGTTGCCACTGTGCCGGGTCATGTTCCCGGAGTTGTAGTGCGTCCAGCGCCTGCCGGTGACCAGGACCAGCGGGTACGCGTCGTCCGGCGCCTCCCCGGGCGGCAGGTACGGTACGGCCGCCAGGTGCGCGAGCCCGTCCCCGGTGGCGAAGCGCTCCCGGTACAGCTTCGGTGTGCCGGACCCGCCGGTGTCCGGGCAGGGCCAGGGCACGGCCCCCTCGCGGTCGATGCGTTCGTGCGACAGCCCGGCGAAGAGCGGCGCCGTACGGGCGCACTCGGCCAGCGCGAGCGCCGGCGTGGGGCAGCCCAGGTCACCGCCCATGGCTGCGGCCACCGCGTGCAGGGCCGCGAAGTCGGTACGGGCCTGCCCCGGCGGACGGACGGCGGGCCGGACCCGCTGGAAGCGGCGGTCGAAGTTCACGAAGGTGCCGTCCTTCTCCAGCCAGGAGGCGGCGGGCAGGACCACATCGGCGTGCTGCGCCGTCCCGGAGCGGAACAGCTCGCTGCACACGACGAACGGGCAGGCCTCCAGGGCCTGTTCGACGCTCCCGGTGTCCGGGTCCGTGGCGCACACGTCCTCCCCGAGGATCCACAGGGCTCGCAGCGTGCCCGCGCGGGCCGCCGCGAACACGTCCGGGATCCGCAGGCCCGGGCGCGACGGGACGGAAGCACCCCAGACCGCCTCCGCCCGAGCCCGGGCGGCCGGATCGGCCACCCTGCCGTAGCCGGGCAGGACGTCGGGGAGGGCGCCCATGTCGGAGGCGCCCTGGACGTTGTTCTGGCCGCGCAGCGGATTCACGCCGTAGCCGCGGTCCGTGCCCACCGCGCCGCGCAGGATGGCCAGGTTGGCCAGGGTGCGGACCCCGTCGGTGCCGTGCAGCTGCTCGGTGACGCCCAGGCCGTACACGATGGCGGGGCGCTCGGCCCGCCCGTACAGCCGCGCGGCGGCCACCAGGTCCGCCGCGGGGACCCCGGTCACGCCGGCCACGTGCTCGGGAGTGTAGGCGGCGACCACCTCGGCGAGTCCGGCCAGTCCGCTCGTCCGTTCCCGCAGGAACCGGTGGTCCACGAGGTCCTCGGCCAGGAGGACGTGCGCCAGGCCGTGGAAGAGCGCGACGTTCGTCCCCGGCCGCGGCCGCAGGTGCACGTCCGCATGCCCGGCCAGGCCCACCCGCCGCGGGTCGGCGACCACCAGCCGGGCCCCGCGCAGGACCCGCTGGAGCAGCCGGGCGCCGACCACGGGGTGCGCCTCCACCGGATTCGCGCCGACGACCAGGAGGCAGTCGGCGCGCGCCACGTCGTCGAAGGAGTCGGTGCCGCCCGACAGCCCGAACGAGGCGACCAGGCCGGCGGCCGAGGGTGCGTGGCACAGGCGGGAGCAGTTGTCGATGTTGTTCGTGCCGATCAGGATCCGCATGAACTTCTGGAAGAGGTAGTTCTCCTCGTTGGTCGCCCGGGCGGAGGAGATGGCGGCGACCGAATCCGGGCCGCCGGTCGCGACGGCTTCCGCCAGCCGCCCGGCGATGTGCGCGACGGCAGTCTCCCAGCCGACCGGTTCCAGTCGGCCGCCACGCCGGAGCAGGGGCGTGGTCAGCCGCTCGGGCGAGACGGCGAACCCGTGCGCGAAGCGGCCCTTCACGCATGCGTGGCCCCGGTTGACGGGCCCGTCCAGGGCCGGGAGCACGGCCGCGACCTTCCCGTCCCGTACGGCCACGTCGAGCGTGCATCCCACCCCGCAGAAGCCGCAGGTCGTGCGGACCACCGCGGGAGCGGCGCGATCGGCGGGGTCCGGCCGGAGCAGCCCGGCCGAGGTCAGGCCGCTGCCCGGCCCCGGCTCGGTGAGGGCCCCGGTCGGGCAGGCGTCGACGCAGCCCCCGCAGGACACGCAGTCCGACTCCGCCCACGGCCCGCCCGTCCCCGGCGCGACGGTGGTGTCCGCTCCTCTTCCGGTCAGGGTCAGGGCGAAGGTCCCCTGCACCTCGGAGCACATCCGTACGCACCGTCCGCAGGCGATGCACAGGTCCGGATCGAGCCGGACGTACGGGTGGGAGTCGTCCGCACCACGCCGACCAGGTCCCCGTGCCTCCTCCGGCTCGATCCCCAGGTCGCGGCAGACCCGCGCGAGCTCGGAGGCCACCGGGTCCCCGAGGGCGCGCGGCGGCAGGGCCGAGACGATCGTCCGTACGGCGTCCCGCCGGAGCCCGGCGAGGTCGTCGGCGGCGGTCTCGACCCGCACCCCCGCCGAGGCGGGGGTGACGCAGCCGGCGACCACCCGCCCGTCCGCCCGCACCAGGCAGGTCCGGCACGAGCCCGCCGGGCTCAGCCGCGGGTCGGAGCACAGCGCGGGCACGTCCACGCCTGCCGCGCGCACCGCTGCGAGTACGGAGGCCCCCGCGGCCACCTCGACGGCTCGCCCGTCCACCTCCACCACGATGCCGGTCATGACAGCCACCCTTCCGGGAACCGCGCCCCGTACGCCCGCGCAAGGCTGTGCACGACCGCAGGGAGCCGTCGCCCGAAGGCACACAGGCTCGCCTCCGCGAGCACGCGCGACAGCCGGGCCCACTCCTCCCCGGGCGGCCCCCCGGCCTCCGCCAGCTCCAGGCCGCGGCGCGAGCCGACCCGGCAGGGCGAGCAGGCCCCGCAGCTCTCGGCCGCCGCGAACTCCCAGACGTGCCGCAGTACGGCGGCCGGTTCGAGCGTGTCGTCGAAGGCGACGAGCCCGGCATGGCCGAGCGCGGCGCCCCGGGCGGCCAGTGCCGCATCGGTCAGCGGCACGTCGAGGCCGCCCGCGGGGAGGAACCCGCCCAGCGGGCCGCCGACCTGGAAGACCGCCGGCCGGACCCCGTCCTTGAGCCCCCCGCCGAGGCGGTTCACGATGTCCTCGACGGAGGTGCCGAGCTCGACCTCGTACACGCCCGGCCGGGCGAAGCGCTCGGAGAGGCTGACGAGTTTGGTGCCGGGCTCGCCGGGGACCCCGCGGCGGGCGTACGCGGCACCACCGCGGTGCACGATCCACGGCAGCGCGGCCAGGGTCTCGGCGTTGCCGACCACCGTCGGTGCGTCCCACAGCCCCCGCTGCGTCGGGTACGGGGGACGCGCCCGGGCGCACCCGCGGCCGCCCTCCAGGCTCGCGATGAGCGCGGTCTCCTCACCGGCCACGTACGAGCCGAAGCCCTCGACCACCGCGACGTCCAGCGTGCGGCCCGTGCCGTGCACGTCCGTCCCGAAGTGCCCGTCGGCGTAGGCGCGGTCGCAGGCGGCCCGCAGCTCCGCGAGCGCCGCCGGGTACTCGGAGCGCACCAGCACCCGGCCGCTCCGGGAGCCGGTGGCGAAGCACGCCAGGGCCAGTCCCTCCAGCAGCCGCTCGGGGTGACGTTCCATCAGCAGCCGGTCGGCGTAGGAGCCGGGGTCCCCCTCGTCGCCGTTGGCCACGACGACGGTGTGCGCGGAGGGCCGCACCGAAGCCCATTTCGCCGCCACCGGGAACCCGGCCCCGCCACGCCCCCGCAGGCCCGACTCCGCCACTTCGCGGTGCACGTCCTGCGGGGTGCCGCCGGTGACGACGGGCGGCCACACCGCCCAGGCGGGGGTGCCGGTGTCCAGCAGGACGGGGTCGCCGGTGGCGTCGTCCTCCGGGATCCCCGGTGCCGCCGCCGGGGTGCGCCCGCCCAACTGCCGGGCCAGGTCCGGGCCGGTGCACGGCCGGGTACCGTCCAGCGCGGCGGGTGCCGCGTAGCAGTGGCCCAGGCACCGCACGGACTGAAGGGACACGGCCCCGTCCGCCGAGACGGTGCCCGCGCCGACCCCCAGCTCACGTTCCACGGCGTCGAGCGGGCGCCCGCCGGTCGCCGCGAAGCAGGCCGCCGCCGTGCACACGCGCACGTGGCGGAGGCCGTGCGGGGCGGCCAGGTCCGCGTACGAGGTGGCGGGCCCGAGTGCCGCGGCGGCGGGCAGGCCCAGCCGGGCGGCGACGGGCGGCGCCCACTGCGCGGGGGCGGAAGAGGTCTGCCGGCGGGCCTCGGCCAGCGCTTCCAGCAGACGTCCGCCCGGTCGTCCGCGCCGGGCGGCCAGCGCGCGGAACGCCTCGAAGCGGTCTCCTTCAGCGGGGGACACGTCCTGCATGGCTTCCTCCCAGATCGGAGAGGGGACGCCGACGGCACGACCCCCTCGTGCCGCCGGCCGGGGCCGGAAGGGGGCGGCACGGGACCGTTCGGCCCTGGTGGCCCCGCGCCGGGGGTGCTTTCATGAAGGTGGCGGAAAGAGTCGGAACGAGGATGCGGAGAAGCGGCCGGAAGCCGTGCACCGCACGATCAGGACCCGCGAGAAGCGGGCGGACTCTTTCCGTCGGCACGTGTGCCGGCGTGCGCGTCCTGCGGGCCGGGCGGCTCTTCGAGGACGCTCCAGGCAACAGGGCCGAGCAGGTCCGAGACCCGCCGGAACACGTCCATCAGCATGTCGTCCACCGAGAGCATGCCCACCACGCGCGGGCCCTCGGTCACAGGCAGCCGGCGCACGCCCGACCGGCGGAACGCCCGGTACGCCTCGTGGATGTCGTCCTCGGCGCCGATCGTGACGACCGGCGCCGTCATGGCCGTGCGCACGGGCTCGCCGCCGTCGAGGCCCGCGGCCACGACCCGTACGGCGATGTCCCGGTCGGTGACGATGCCGAGCAGGGCCCCGTGTTCCGTCACCACCACCGAGCCCACCCCGTACACGTCCATGCGGCGGGCGACCTCGGCGACGGGCGTACCGGCCGCGACGGTCACCGCCGGTGCGGACATCACTGTGGAGACCTTCATCGTCGCGCTCCTTTCGAGGGCGGCCGTACGGCGGGAACACACCCGGCGGCTACGGCAGTGTGTCGTCGGCCTCGTAGGCCAGGTGCGCAGCCACGTGGACGACGCCGTCCACGGTGCGGCACAGCCGTTCGACCACCGGCACCAGGCTCCTGAAGGGCACCGCGCCGTGCAGGGTGACCCGGCCGTCGCGGACCTCGACGGTGACGGTGGCGGGATCCAGGCGGAGGGTCCGGTCGAGCACGTCTCCCGTGATCTCGCGCCGGATGGAGTCGTCGTCGCGCAGGAAGATCCGCAGCAGGTCGCTGCGGCTGACGATGCCCACCAGCAGGTCCGCGTCGTCCACGACCAGGAGCCGTTTGACGTGCTGGCTCTCCATGAGCCGGGCGGCCTCGGCCACGGTCCAGTCGGGCCGCGCGCAGACGGGCGGTGCCGACATGAGCTCTTCCGCCCGCGTGCCCTCCGCCTTGTCGCGTTCCACCGGCTCGGGGTTCGGCAGCGAACGGAACCAGTCGCCCTGGTCGGCCGGCTTGGGCAGCAGGTCGCCCTCCGAGATCACCCCCACGGGGCGGCCGGCGGCGTCGACCACGGGGACCGCGGTCACCTTGTGCTCGTCGAGCAGGCGGACGACCTCCTTGAACGAGGCGTCCGGCGCGGCGGTCACGACCTCACGGGTCATCAGCTCGCCCACTTCTCTGTGCCTCACTGCCTTCTCCTCTCGGTTCCGGACCGCGTGCGGTCGGGACGGTTCGGCATCCACCACGGGCCCGCCGTGATCCCGAACTCTTCGAGGAGCCGGGCCACTTCCTTGAAGGCGGTGCCCCGGTGCACGGTGACGGCGGCCGGAGTCATCAGGTCGGCCACGCTGCGGCACCGCATCTCGGGCCCCCGTCAGGCCGGTACTTCGTCGTGCAGGGTGACGTCCACGACCCCGGGAACCGCACGGGTGGCCCGTACGAGGACCTCGTGCAGCGCCGGGTCGGGGAGGGAGCCGGCGAGCCGGACGACACCGTCGTCCACGTGGATGCGGACCCATGCCGATCCGGCCGGGACGAGCCGCTCCATGAGCAGCTCGCGCACTTCCTCGGCGATGTCCTCGTCGGGCCGCAGGTAGATCTTCAGCAGGTCTCCGCGGCTGACGACCCCCACCAGGCGGCCTTCGCCGTCCACCACCGGCAGGCGCTTGAGGTGCCCCTTCGCCATCAGGCGGGCGGCGCCGGCGATGGTGGTGCCGGCGGGCACGGTGACGGGCGGTGCGGTCATCAGCTGTCCGGCCGTGACCGCGTGCGAGGCATCGGAGCCCTCTGCCTTGAGGAGCAGGTCGGCCTCCGAGACCACGCCGGCCACCCGCCCGTCCCCGGACACGACGGGCAGGGCGCTGACACCCCACCGCCGCATCGTCCCGACGATCTCCTTCACCGTGGCCTCGCGCCCGACGGAGACGACGGCGTGCGTCATGACGTCGTTCACGGTGTGCAGGTGCTTCATGGTTCCTCCAGCCGTCGGAGAGCCGGTGCCTTCCAGGGTGTGCGCCCGAGTCCGGTGGGGGTAGGGCCGACCAGGCCCCCGCGGGGGCTGTTCGGCCCCGGTCCCCGGCGGTGCCGCGGTCCGGCCCGCTCCCGGCTCGGGCCCAGTGGACCCAGCGGGGGCCCGACCGGCCCATGCCCCGGCCCGCGGTACGGGGGACCCTGGCAGCGGACGGCCCCTCGGCTGCCCCACGTCCGGCGACCTCGGAGCTGAGCCATGTACGGGAACGGTCACACCACGGGCGGCCGCGGCTGGTTCGCCGTCTCCTTCATGACGCCGGTCCTCGTGGCCCTGACCGCCACGCCGGCCGCCTTCCTGCTGCGCCCCCTCACACGGGCCTCCCTGCTGCGCTCCCTCACACGGGCCTCCCTGCTGCGCCCCCTCACACGGCAGGGCTCGCGGTCCGAGGCCCCTTCCGCCCCCGGCCCCGCGCCCCGGTCTGATTCCGGTGACCGGGCCGAGTCGGCCCTCGCGGAGCGTTGCGCCAGGGGCGACATCGACACCGAGGAGTACCTGCGGCGGCGCGCGGTGCTGCGCACCCGCACCGCCCCCCGCACGCCCCGGTGAAGCGGCCGTGGAGCCGTCCCGACCGGGCCCGAGTACGCGATCGAGGCTGCGCGATGAAACACCACCCCGTCCCGGAGACCACCGACCCGCCGGCTGCCGCCGCAGCAGGGCGCCGGGTGGAGGAGCTCGACACCGGCGAGGCACTGGAACTGCTGGGAAGCGTGGGGCTGGGCCGCATCGTCTTCAGCCGGCAGGCGCTTCCCGCCGTGCGCCCGGTCAACCACATCGTCGACGGCGGCGACATCATCGTCCGCATCCACGACGGTTCCACGCTGGCCGCACTCCTCGGCGCCGGGGGGAGCACGGGCGTGGTCGTCGCGTACGAGGCCGACACGATCGACCCCGGCGACCACCTCGGATGGAGCGCGGTCGCCACCGGCTACGCCACCGCCGTCACCGATCCCGACGAGCTCGAACGCTATGCCCGCCGACTGCGGCCATGGGCAGAGGGAACGGCATCGGGCGCCATCCGGATCAGGCCCGACCTGGTGACGGGTTTCCGCCTCTGCGCCACCCCGTAGCAGCCGCACCGGCGACGTCCCTGTTGCCGCGCCCTCCCGTGCCGCACGATGGTGCGGTACCCGCCCGCAGGAAGTCGCCGGAGGTGGCATGCCGAAGCACGGCCGGCTCGACGCGATCGCCCCCTCCTTGCGCGGCTACCGGCGCAGCTGGCTGCGCGGGGACGCACTGGCCGGGATCACGGTCGCCGCGTACCTGGTGCCGCAGGTCATGGCGTACGCGGGTGTCGCGGGGCTGCCTCCCGTCGCGGGCCTGTGGGCCGCGCTGCCGGCCATGGTGCTCTACGCGGTCGGCGGGTCGTCCCGGCTGCTGTCCGTCGGACCGGAATCGACCACGGCCCTGATGACCGCGGCAGCCGTCGGACCCCTGGCGGCCGGCGCACCGGAACGGTACGCGGTGCTCGTCTCGGCCCTCGCTGTCGTGGTCGGCCTGCTGTGCCTGCTGGCGTGGGCCGTACGACTGGGCTTCCTCGCCGATCTCCTGTCCCGGCCGGTACTCGTCGGCTACCTGGCCGGGATCGCGCTGATCATGATCGTGGACCAGCTGCCCCGCCTGACCGGCATCCGCCGCAGCGGCTCGGGCTTCTTCCCCCAACTGCTCTCCTTCCTCCGCCACCTCGGCGGATGGCACTGGCCCACCGCCGCACTGGCCGCGGGCTGCCTCGTCCTGCTGTTCACCCTGCCGCTCCTGTGGCGCCCGCTGCCCGGACCCCTCGTCGTCCTGGTCCTCGGCACGGCGGCGGTGGCGGCCTTCGCCCTCGACGAGCGGCACGGCATCGCCGTGACCGGCGAGGTCCCCGCCGGGCTGCCGGATCTCGCCCTGCCGGCGCCGGCCGACCTCGCCGGCCTGGTCCTGCCTGCCGTCGGCGTCCTGCTGGTCGGCTACTCGGACGTGGTCCTGACCGCGCGGGCCTTCACCCGCCGGGACGACCCCCGGCCCCTGGACGCCAACCGCGAGCTGCTGGCCCTGGGCACGGCCAACCTCGGCGCGGGCGTCCTGCACGGATTTCCCGTCAGCAGCAGCGCCAGCCGCACCGCCCTCGCGGACTCCGCGGGCGCCCGCACCCAGGCCTACTCCCTCGTCGGCGCCGTGTGCGTGGCCGCCGTACTGCTCTTCCTCGGCCCGCTGCTGGCGCACACCCCGTCGGCCGCCCTCGGCGCCATCGTGGTCTACGCCGCGGTGCGGCTGGTCGAGCTGGGGGAGTTCCGCCGGCTCGCCGCCTTCCGCCGCCGCGAACTCCTCCTCGCCGTCGGCTGCACCCTCGGCGTCCTGGCCCTGGGAATCCTGTACGGCGTACTCGTCGCCATCGCCCTGTCGGTCGCCGAACTGCTGGCCAGGGTCGCCCGCCCGCACGATGCCGTGCTCGGCATCGTGCCGGGGCTGGCCGGCATGCACGACATCGACGACTACCCGACCGCCCGCACCATCCCCGGCCTGCTCGTCTACCGCTACGACTCCCCGCTGTTCTTCGCCAACGCCGAGGACTTCCACCGCAGGGCCCTGGCCGCCGTCGGCGCACAGGACGTGCCGGTCCGCTGGTTCGTCCTCAACACCGAGGCCAACGTGGAGGTCGACATCACCGCCCTCGACACCGTCGAGGCGCTGCGGGCCGAACTGTCCGAGCGCGGCATCGTGTTCGCCTTCGCCCGGGTCAAACACGAGCTGCGCGAACACCTCGACGCCTACGGCCTCACGGCGGCGGTCGGCCAGGACCGCATCTACCCCACCCTCCCCACGGCCATCGCCGCCTACCGGGCCTGGCAGCACGCCGCGGACGGCTCCGGCCGCGGCCGCTGACCTCGGGCGGGGGAGCCTCCAGCGCCAGGCGCCGCGGGCTCGCGCGCCCGGACCCCGGGTCCACGTGCGCGGGGTGGAGGCGGCCCCGGGCCGGCCCGGGTGACCGCCCTGACCTCGGCTTCCCGCGGGGACCCCGGCCCGGCTCGCGACCCCCGGAGCCTGCGGCCGACAGCACATGGCCGCCCGCGGCGGGCGCACGCCGCCGCGCCGCACCTCCGCAGGGAGCATGTGAGGGCCGGACATCCACGCGGACGGCCGACCGGGGAACGACCTGACCAGCCGCACCGGGGACCCGCACCGAGCCCCTTCCGACCAGGGGCCTCGCTTGGATCGCGCCGGTGGCGCGTCGCCGGTGCCGTGCCCGGGCACCGGACCGAGCTGCCGGGCCGGGCCGGCTGCCGGAGAATGGGAGGCACCGGGTCCGCCCCGTGGCCTGCGGTTCCCGCTGCGGAGGGCTTCCGGCCCGTGGGAGAAGAGCCGGTCACGTCGTCCGGACCCGGGAGGGGGCACGTGACAGGAGTCGACCATGAACACCACACGCACCGCAGCCCGCCGCGCCGCACGGACCGGAGCCGCCACCGCCGCGGCCCTCACCCTGGCCGTGACCGGCGGGATCACCGCCGCCCACGCCGCAGGCACGCCCACCCTCACGGCCGTGGCGGTCCGCGCCCCGGCCCCGACCGGCGACCACAACCAGGCCGACGTGACCTTCGCCCAGGAGATGATCCCCCACCACCGCCAGGCCATCGCCATGTCCCGGATGGCCCGCACCCACCACGCGTCCCCCGCGGTCCAAGCACTCGCCCTGAGGATCGAGAAGGCCCAGAAGCCCGAAATCGACACGATGGCCAGCTGGCTGAAGGCGTGGGACGAGGAGGTCCCCGCAGGCACGGGCGGCATGGACGACATGGACGGCATGGGACGCGACGACGAAGACGACGACGCCGGGTCCGAGCACGGCATGATGGACGACCAGCAGATGACGAGGCTGAACGGCAGCAACGGCCGCGCCTTCGACACCATGTTCCTGACCATGATGATCGAACACCACGAAGGCGCCGTCGACATGGCCAGGGCCGAACAGCGGCAAGGCTCCTACGCCCCGGCCAAGGACCTCGCAGCCGACATCGTCAAGACCCAGACCGCCGAGATCGCCGAGATGCGCGCCCTGCTCACGTCCCGCTGAGGGCAGCCGGTGCCACGGCCCGCGCCGAAGCCGGCCCCGAGCGCGGCCTGCTGCCGGTTCCCCGGCGCCCGGACCCCGGTCCCGCTCGCAGCGGCCCACGGCCGTCCGGCGGCCGCGCGGCCCGCCCGAACACGCTCAGCCGAAGACGGTGCGCATGGCCCGCAGCGCCGTCATCGGATCGGAGAGCGCGTGGTAGACCGGCGGGATCTCCCGGTCCACGCCGAGCAGCCCGTACACCGCGTGCATCGCACCCCGGACCGAGTACTCGACGGTGAAGACCACGTCTTCGGGGATCTCGGTGAACTGGCCGAGGAAGGCGAAGTTCGCGGATCCGGACGGGATGACCAGCGGCCGGTCGTGGACGTCCCGCCGCTCGAACTGGCTGGTGACGTACGGCATCATCACCGTGGTCACCGTCGTGGTGGCGCGCACCTCCTCGGCGATCCCGCCCATGCCCAGGTGCCCGAGCAGCTCCGTGAGCACCTCCCGGCCCGTGCACTGGGACATCTTCTTCCCGGTCAGTTCGCCCGGCTCGTCCACGAACAGCCCGTACCCCCACAGGGTGTAGACGCCCTCGGGCTGTCCGTCGAAGTGCGGCTGGTGGGGGACGGCCACCGACATCAGCCAGCGGGAGTCCTTGAACGTCATCAGCGCCCCGGTTCCGGGGGCGTTGCCGCTGAACTCCTCGATCCGGCGGAGCAGCGCCGGGCTGCGCATCGTCAGGGTGAACGACTCCCACTTCGCCTCGTCCACATTGCCGTTGAAGGCACCGGGACGGCCGAAGTCGGAAGCCTTGCGGGCCAGGGTCTCCCACAGGTTCCAGGCGCCGTCCCGCTTGTCGCGGACCAGTTCCGGCACGGTGTCGTCACCTCCCTGCCGGGAGTCCGCCGTCATCGAGCCGAGGGTGATGAACGCGTAGTCGCCGGGGCCGAGTTCGTACGACCCCGCAGCGCCCGCCCGCACGAAGTGGAGCCGCTCGGCCAGCCGCTCGCCGGCCGCGCCGAGGGTGAAGTCCACGTCGGTGACCCGGATCCCGTGCTCGATGCGGACCCCCTGCCCCTCCAGCCAGGCCAGCACCGGCCGGACGATCGAGTCGTACTGGTTCAGCCGGGTGCGCCGCACCCCGGCGAGGGTGTGGATCCGGGGGAACTCCTGGAGGAAGCGCAGGAAGTAGCGCTTGAGTTCGATGGCGCTGTGCCAGTTCTGGAAGGCGAAGGTGGTGCGCCACATCGCCCAGAAGTTGGTGGAGAAGAAGTGCGGGGAGAAGAAGTCCTCGATGCGGCGCGCCCCTATGACGGACTCGGGCAGTGCGAGCAGCCGGGCCATCTCGACCCGGTCGCCGCTGGTGAAGCCCAGCCGGGAGGCGTCGAGGATGCGGCCGGCGCCGTCGATCAGCCGGGCGCGGGCGTGGGTGGGCCACCGGGCGTTGAACTCCTCCGTCTCCTGCAGGACGCTCACCTCCGCGTCGCCGAGGGTGGGGATGCCCGTCAGCAGGTCCCACAGGCAGACGTAGGCCTCGTCCTCCAGCATCCGGCCGCCGCGGGACACGTATCCGCCCTCCGGATCGCCGCGCCCGTCGAGGGCACCTCCGGCCTGGGGCAGTTCCTCCAGGATGCGGATGCAGGGACCGGGCATCCCGGCGTCCCGTACGAGGAAGACCGCCGCGGCCAGGGCGGCGATCCCGCCGCCGACCAGCCAGGCGCGGGACTGCTGCGCGTCGTTCGTCATCACGGTGCCCTCCGACGGGCGGGGCCGGTCCCCGCTGCTGCACTCATCCAACTCCCTTTGCGGCGTGGGCAGCAGAGGCCGACGGCCCCGGCCGGGGACCGTCCGTCCCTGTGCGCGGCCCGGGCGCGGCGGCCTCAGGCGCCGCCGTCCGGCGACGGCTCCAGCGCGGCCCGGCCCGCTTCCAACCGGGCCACCGGCACCCGGTACGGCGAGCAGGAGACGTAGTCCAGTCCGGCCGCATGGAAGAAGTGCACGGAGGCCGGATCCCCGCCGTGCTCCCCGCAGACTCCGACCGGCAGGCCCGGCCGGCGGGCGCGGCCTTCCGCGACGGCGGTCTCGACGAGCCGGCCCACTCCCTCGCGGTCGATCGTCTCGAAGGGCGACCTCGGGAACACCCCCCGGTCGAGGTAGACCGGGAAGAACGCCGCTTCCGCATCGTCGCGCGAGAAGCCCCACGTCGTCTGCGTGAGGTCGTTCGTGCCGAGGGAGAAGAACCGCGCTTCGCCGGCGATCCGGCCCGCGGTGAGCGCGGCCCGCGGCAGTTCGATCATCGCGCCCACCGGGATGTCGAGCGGCACCCCGCTCGCCTTCGCGACATCGGCGAGCACCGCCTCGACGTCCTCCCGCACCAGCCGCAGCTCCTCGGCGGCGCCGACCAGCGGCACCAGGATCTCGGCGCGCGGCCGCCCGCCGGCCCGCTCGCGGGCGACGACGGCCTCCGCCAGGGCCCGCACCTGCACGGCCACGAGTCCGGGGACGACCAGCCCCAGCCGCACGCCGCGCAGCCCGAGCATCGGGTTCTCCTCGTGCATCCGCGTCACGGCCGCCAGCAACGCGCGGTCGCGTGCGGCCGGTGTCCGGCCCGCGGCCTCCTCCCGGGCGATGCGGACGGCGAGCGCGGTCCGGTCGGGGAGGAACTCGTGCAGGGGCGGGTCCAGCAGGCGGACGGTCACCGGCAGCCCGTCCATCGCCTCCAGGATGCCGGTGAAGTCCGCCCGCTGCAGGGGCAGCAGGGCCTCCAGGGCAGCGGTGCGCGCGGCGTCGCTCTCCGCCAGGACCACGGCCTCGACCAGTGGCTGCCGGTCGCCGAGGAACATGTGCTCGGTCCGGCACAGTCCGATGCCCCGGGCGCCGAACCGGCGGGCCCGGGCGGCGTCCTGCGGGGTGTCGGCGTTGGCCCGCACCTCCAGCCGACGCGCCGCGTCCGCCAGCGCCATCAGCCGGTGCACGTCGTGCACCACCTGGGGGGCGTCGGCCGCCGGCGCCCGGCCGCCGTTCTCGAAGTAGCGGGCGACGTCCGACTCCGTCATGGGCACGGCACCGAGCCGGACCGTGCCCGTGGTCCCGTCCACGGAGACGACCGTGCCCTCGGCGACCCGCACCCCGGCGGCGGTGGTGAAGCTCCGGTCCGCGGGGTCGACCGTGATGCCCTCGGCGCCGCACACGCAGACCCGGCCCATGCCGCGTGCCACGACCGCCGCATGGCTGGTCTTCCCACCCCGCGCGGTCAGCACCGCCGCGGCGGCGATCATGCCCGGGAGGTCGTCGGCGGCCGTCTCCCGGCGGACGAGCACCACCCGCTCTCCGGCACCGGCCCTGCGGACCGCCTCCACCGAGTCGAAGACCACGGCCCCGACGGCCGCGCCGGGGGAGGCGGGCACCCCGCGCACGAGCACCTCGCCCACGTCCGGGGCCGAGGTGTCGAAGCACGGGAACATCAACTGGGCCAAGGCCTCCCCGTCGACCCGTGCCAGTGCCTCCCGGGGCGAGATGAGGCCCTCGTCGGCCAGCTGGGCGGCGATGCCGAACGCGGCCTGCGCGGTGCGCTTGCCGATCCGGGTCTGCAGCATCCACAGCTTCCCGTGCTCGATGGTGAACTCGATGTCGCACATGTCCCGGTAGCGGGCTTCCAGCCGGTCCATGCAGCTGCGCAGCTCCCGGTAGGGGGCGGGGTGCAGCGCGGCCAGGCGCTGGAGGGGCACGGTGTTGCGGACGCCCGCCACGACGTCCTCGCCCTGGGCGTTCGGGAGGTAGTCCCCGTAGGCTCCCCGCCGCCCGGTGGCCGGGTCGCGGGTGAAGGCGACACCGCTGCCGGAGTCGGCGCCGAAGTTGCCGAACACCATGGCCTGGATGGTGACGGCGGTCCCCGTCCCGTCGGGGATGTGCTCGCGGCGGCGGTACACCCGGGCCCGCTCTCCGTTCCAGGACGAGAAGACGGCGAGGACCGCGCGCCGCAGCTGCTCGGCCGGGTCCTGGGGGAACTCCTCCCCGGTCTCGTCCCTGACGAGGTCCTTGAAGGACTCGACCAGCCTCATCAGGTCGGGGACGTCCAGCCGGCTGTCGTCGGCCACCGCGTGCTGCCGCTCCACCCCGTCGATCAGGGCCTCGAAGAGCGCGCCGTCCACCCCCATCACCGTGGTGCCGTACATCTGGACGAGGCGCCGGTACGAGTCCCAGGCGAACCGCTCCCGGCCCGGCCGCCTGCCCAGTCCGAGGACCGAGAAGTCGTTCAGGCCGATGTCCAGGATCGTGTCCATCATGCCGGGCATCGAGAAGCGCCCCCCGGACCGCACGGAGAGCAGCAGCGGGTCGGTGACATCGCCGAGCCGCCTGCCCGTGGCCCGTTCCAGGGCCGCGAGGTGCGCTCCGATCTGGCCGTCGAGCTCCTCCGGCGGTGCGCCGGTCGCGAGGAAGGCCCGGCAGGCCTCGGTGGTGACCGTGAAGCCCGGCGGCACCGGCAGGCCCAGGCGCACCATCTCGGCCAGACCGGCGCCCTTGCCGCCGAGCAGCCCGGCCATCTCCAGGCTGCCCTCGCTGAACTCGTACACATAGGTCGTCATCGGCCTGCCCGTCTGCTGGGGGATGCGGGTCCTCACCGCCAGCGTGGGCGGCGGGGTGCCCACCGCGACAGGGACCACTGGTCCCCCCGCCGGGCCCGACCGGGCCCCTCGGCGCCCCCAGGGCCCGGCCGGGACCATCGGGCCCGGCCTGGGCCGGACGGGCCCTCACCCGCCCGGGGCCGCACTGTCAGCGTGGAGCCGTCCCCGACCGGTGCCAGATGAGGAGGAAGCATGGAAGGCAACGGGAGCAGCCCGGAACCCGGCTCGCTCGTGGTCGGCGTCGACGATTCCGCGGCGGCCCGGAGGGCGGTGCGCTGGGCCTCGGACGAGGCCGCGCGCCGCCGGCGCCCGCTGCACCTGGTGTACGGGTCCGATGCCGACGGCAGGATCCTGGACCTCTCGGCCGAGGAGGCCCGGCGCCTGCACCAGGCGGGCCGCGACCTCCTGGAACGCGCCGCGGACACGGCGCGGTACCGCCACCCGGCACTGTCGGTCTCGACCGAGTGGGGCACCGCCGGCCCGGCGACGTGCCTGCGCCGGGCCGCAGCCGACCGGGACACCATCGTCGTCGGCCACCGCGGCCCGGGCGGCTCGGGCTCGGGCTCCGGCTCCGTGACGGCCGGCCCGGTCGTGCTGCGGATCGCCGCCGAGGCCCGTACGCCCGTCATCGTCGTCCGGGGGAGCGTGGACGAGCCGGTCAAGGACGTGGTGCTCGCCGCGGTGTGCGACGAGCACGACCTCGACTGCGTCCGCCACGCCGCGCGGGCGGCCGGGCTCCGCAAGGCCACCCTGCGGCTCCTGCACGTCCGCACCCCGCTGCAGGCGGTCACCTCGGGGGCGAGGGCACTCGGCGAGGTCCGGCCCACGGCCCTGGCGGCCGTGGTGCAGCGGATCAGGGACGAGTACCCGTCCCTGACCGTACGCGCGGACACGGACCACGGCGCCTCCGTCGCGGGCGTCCTGGAAGAGGCGTCCCGCCACGCGGACCTGCTGGTCATGGGCGGTCGCCGGCCGGCCGGGCGCGCTCTGGGGCACGCGGTCCACAGTCTGCTCCACCGGGCGCACTGCCCCGTCGAACTCGTCCCGCGGCACGGCGGCGCACCCGGGAACGAGGCGTCATGACCACCGTCGAGGACGGCGCAGTGGTCGTCACCGTCGAACCGGCGCGCAACTGGCTCCGGGCCCTCGCCGAAGGGGCCGCCGAGGCCCGTCGGCGAGGACTGGGCCTCCGCGTGGTGACCGCGGCCCCGGCCCGGCCCCGGACACGCCCCCCGGGCCCCTGCCGCAAGTGATCCTCCGCAGTGATCCCCCGAAGTGATCCGCCACGGCACGCACACGGCGTGCCCCCGAAGGAAGGTTCCCCGTCATGGCACTCAACCAGCACCGCCACCCGGGAGTGCGCTTCGTCGGCCGGAGCAGGTCCGCCTCCGACCGCGCCGTCGGCCACCGCACCGGGAGCACCCCCGAAGAACTCGCGCTGCCGCTGCCCGTCGCGCGCGTCGCGGCCGCCACACGCCTGCTGACCGCGGGCGTCTTCCTCTGGGCGTTCGGCGACAAGACTTCGGCTGGGGGTACGCGACCCCGGCGGGCAGAGGATGGATCGACGGAGGCTCGCCCACCCGCGGCTTCCTCGGCCACGTCTCCGCAGGACCCATGGAGGGGACGTTCCACTCCTGGGCCGGTGCCGCCTGGGCGGACTGGACGTTCATGCTGGGCCTCCTCGGCATCGGGCTCGCCCTGCTGAGCGGTGTCGCCCTGCGGGTCGCGGCAGGAGCCGGCACCGTGATGATGGCGCTGATGTGGGCCGCCGAATGGCCTCCCGCGCGGCACCTGTCCGACGGCAGCCCCAGCATGTCGACGAACCCGCTGGTGGACTACCACGTCGTGTATGCGGCGGTCCTCGTCGCCCTCGCCGTGATCGGAGCGGGCCGCACCTGGGGCCTGGGAGCCGCCTGGCGCGACCTTCCCGTCGTACGGCGCAACCCCTGGCTCCTGTGACCCGGCCCGGGGGGGGGGGGGGCCCCCCCCCCCCCCCCCGACAGGGGAAAGGTCCACAACAGACGTTTTCGGTACAAGTACCCATCAAGCCCCCTGTGAGGTCGCGCTTCCCGGCAAT
>NZ_JBVIDV010000005.1:160593-208565 GCF_055572195.1 Streptomyces sp. NPDC030809 | reverse complement strand
TTGGTGGCGGGAGACTCCTTGGCAAGCCTTTCCTTTCGCCCAACCCACCCCTTTCCTCTGTTACCCCACCCCCCCCGGGTCCCCCCCCCCCCCCCCCGGACCCGGCCGGTGACACGGTCACCGGCGGCCGTTCTCGGTGAACGTGCCGATCAGGTCCCGGGCGGTGTCGTGCTCCGAGTCGATTCCCCGTGCGCACCGTGGGGGAGGGACTCCGCCTCGTAGACCGTGGCCGGGATGCCGTGGAGGTGCAGGACGCGGGCGAGCATGAGGCCGCCGACAGCGCACCGGCAGGGCACGGGCAGCCGCCGATGGGCGCCCGACACGGGATGTCGGTCCCGGGTCGGAGGGGAGGCGTGCGTGCGGTGGCGGGGCGTTGGCCTCAGCCGCCGTTGCCACTGCCACTGCCACTGCCACTGCCACCGCTCTCGCTCGTGCCGTTGCCGTTGCCGTTGCCGTCGCCGACCGGCTCGGTCGCGTACCGGCTCATCGCGTCGATGTTGGCCTGCGGACTCAGCGGTCGGCCGCCTGCGAGCGCCTCCCGGAGGTCCCGGAAGTACTGCACGTACAGGTCGGGGGTGAAGGTGCTGAGCATGACGGCGGGCCGGTCGGTCGGGTTGGCGAAGGTGTGCGGGGTGCCGGGCGGAACGATCACGAGCGTGCCCGCGGTCGCGTCGTGGTCCGTGTCCCCCACGGTGAACCTGACCGTGCCGGAGAGGACGTAGAAGCCCTCGTCGTGCAGGCCGTGGCGGTGCTGGGGCGGCCCCTCGGTGTGCGGGGCGAGGACGGACTCGGCGATCGCGAGGCGGTGCCCGGTGTGGCTGCCGTCCTCCAGGACGCGCATGCGCGTGGTGCCCAGGACGATCGTCTCGCCCTCGCCGGGACCCACCACCGACAGGGCGGATCCGGTCTGCGGGGCGCTGTTTCGTGCTTCTCCGGTCATGCCCACCAGTGCACGCCCCGGCCCGCCCCGGCGTCCAAGACCCTTTCCGCGGCGCCGATACCCGCTGGGTATCGTTGCCGCGTGGAGCTACGCACCCTGCGCTATTTCGTCGCGGTCGCCGAGGAACTCCACTTCGGCCGGGCCGCCACCCGACTGCACATGAGCCAGCCGCCGCTGAGCCGGGCCATCAGGCGACTGGAAGCCGAAACCGGCGCCCCGCTCTTCGACCGCTCGCCCACCGGGGTCGAGCTCACCCCGGTGGGCACCCTGCTGCTCGACGAGGCCAGGGCCCTGCTCGGCCAGGCCGACCGCGTCCGGGCACGCGTACGCGCGGCCGCCGGCGCCGCGTCCCTCGCCGTCGGCATCCTGGGCGACGGCACCGACCCGGGAGTGTCCCGGCTGGCCGCCGCGTACCGCCGGAACCGCCCCGGCACCGGCATCCGCATCCGCGAGGCCGACCTGAGCGACCCCACCTGCGGGCTGCGCGCCGGACTGGTCGACGTGGCGCTGACCCGGGCGCCGTTCGACGAAACCGCCCTGACGGTCCGTACCCTGCGGACCGATCCGGTCGGCGCGGTCCTGCGCGCCGACGATCCGCTGGCCCGCCGCGAGGGCCTGCGACTGGCCGAACTCGACGACCGCCACTGGTTCCGCTTCCCGCCGGGCACCGACCCCCTCTGGCAGGCGTACTGGAACGGCGGCACGCCGCGCGAGGGCCCGGAGGTGCGCGCCGTCCAGGAATGCCGGCAGGCGGTGCGGTGGAACGGCACGTTGGGCCTGACCCCGCTCGGGCACGCCCTGCCGGCGGAGTTGGCCGTGGTGCCCCTGACCGACATGCCGCCGAGCCGGGTGGTGGTGGCGTGGAACGCGGGCGACACCAATCCGCTGGTGCGGTCCTTCGTGGAGGCAGCGGCGGCCGCCTACCGCCACTGAGCACCGGGCGGCCGGCGCCGCCCGCCCTGCTCGGCACCGCCGGGTCCGGGGCCCGTTACGCTGCCCGGGTGAACGGTGCGAACGGTGCGAACGGTGCGAACGGAGAGCAGGACGTGCCCGACTGGCGGGTCCTCGTCGTCGGGGGAGCCTCGGGGATGGGGAAGACCGGTGTCAGCCGGGCCCTGGCACGACGCTACGGCGTCCCCGTCGTGGAGGTCGACGACATCGTGGAGGCCCTCCTCGCGGTGACGCTCCCCGAGCACCTGCCGGACGTCCACTTCTGGCGTACGCACCCGGAGGCCGCCCGCCTGCCGGCCGAGTCGGTGGTGGAGCGTCAGATCGCGGTCGCCGAGGCGCTGGTGCCCGCGGTCGAGGCGGTGATCGCCAACCACGTGGACACCGACACCCCCGTGATCCTGGAAGGGGACTACGTCCTGCCGTCGGTGGTGGCGCCCGGCACACCGGTGCGCGCCGTCTTCCTCCACGAGGACGACGAGGCCCGGGTGACGGCCAACTACCTGCGCCGGGAACCCCAGGCCGGGCCGCAGCACGACCGCGCCCGCGCCGGCGTGCTGTACGGCCGGTGGCTCGCCGCCCAGGCACGCGCGGCCGGGGTACCGGTCATCGCTCCGCGCCCCTGGGAGGACCTGCCCGGGCGCGCCGCCGAGGCGGTGAACGTCAACTGGGGCCCGGGAAAGGGAACTCCGCACGGAACGATCGCGTCCGTTGTCGGTGACACGACATACGCTGCACGGACCGCAGCGGGGGACCGTTCACGTACGGACGCGTGTTCCCGGTCACACGGCACGACGTGACCGGGAGGGTTCCCGCATGGCCCGATCCTCAGGGGGGATCTTGATGACACCGCATCGCGGACGCCTGCGCGTGCTGGCCGCCGGGGGCGCGCTCGCCCTGGCCGCCGGCGCTCTCGCCGCCGCCCCGAGCACTGCCGCCACGCACCACCGGACCTCCGGCACCGCCCTCGCGCTGCCCGCATCCGCCCCGGTGCCGGCAACGGCGCCCGAGCCGGCCTCCGATGCCGCACCGCGGCGCGCCGGCGGGCACCCGACCGTCGTCATGCCGCGCCTCGCCTCGCCGGCGCTCCGGGCGGCTGCCGCCGCCAAGCCGCGGCACGACGTCGACGGCGACGGCCGCAGCGACATGATCACCGTGGAATACGACCAGGTCACCGCCATCTACCTGTCCTCGATCCACGAGTGGAGCGAGTACGAGATCTCCAAGCTCGACCCCGCCACCGCGTTCAAGGACCTGCTGCCGGTGGGCGACGTGGGCGGGACGGCCCAGCCCGAGCTGCTCTCTCTCGGCTTCGACGGCATCCTCACGCTCTACGAGGCCGGCGTGAAGAGCACGTCCGCGCCGAAGTGGTCGGGCAGCGGCTGGCAGACCTACAACCGCGTCATGGCCACCGGCGACGTGACCGGGGACCGCCGCCCCGACCTGCTGGCCCGCGACCACACCGGCGGCCTGTGGCTGTACACGGGGACCGGGAGCGTCAGCAAGCCGTTCAACCCGCGGGTCAAGGTCGGCTCGGGCTGGAGCATCTACGACCAGATCGTCGGTGCCAACGACGTCGACGGCGACGGCATCGGCGACGTCGTCGCACGCAACCTCCTCGGCGAGCTGTACTTCTACAAGGGAGCCGGCAGCGCCACGGCCCCGCTCAAGCCCCGCGTCAAGGTCGGCACCGGCTGGAACGCGTACAACATGATCACGGGCTCGGACGACGGCGACGGCGACGGCCGCGGCGACCTGCTGGGCCGCAACAAGGACGGCGTGCAGTACTGGTTCAAGTCGATCGGCGGCGGGAAGTTCGGAGCCCCCGAGTACTTCGGCGACGGCTACGAGGAGAACAGGTTCATCGTCGGCGCGGGCACCACGCAGCTCTACGGCAAGGGTCAGAACCTCATGACCCAGACCGACAACACCCTGGCGAAGTGGTACGCCCTCGCCAACGGCGACTACCTCTCGCCGCCGACCAACGCCGGCAAGGAGACGCCCGGCTCCCGCAACGCGTACGCCACCGCGCTCAACGACCGCAACCACGCCGCCTACGTGCAGAACATCGGCAGCGACCTGTACATCCGCGGCCAGAAGGTCAGCACCTCGTGGAACTACACCATGATGGTCGGCCCCGGCGACCTCACCGGTGACGGCAAGGGCGACCTGCTGAGCCGGGACTCCGGCGGCACCCTGTGGCTGCACCCCGGCGACGGTGCGCTGTACACGAAGCTCGGCGCGCGCATCAGGATCGGCACCGGCTGGAACACGTACAACTCGCTGGTCGGCTCCGGCGACTACTCCGGCGACGGGCGGGCCGACCTGCTCGCGCGGGACACCACGGGCCGGCTGTTCCTCTACAAGGGCACCGGGACGTCCACCGCGCCGTTCGCCGCCCGGGAGCAGATCGCCAGCAACTGGAACATCTACGACGCGCTGGTCGCGCCGGGTGACATCAACGGCGACAGCAGGGGAGACGTCCTCGCCCGCCTCCCCGACGGCGTCATGTACCTGTACACCGCCACGGGCAACGCCGGCACCGCGACCTTCGCCCCCCGCACGAAGTTCGGCACCGGCTGGAACATCTACAAGAGCATGATCTGACCCCGGCGGCCACCGGCCGCGACGACCGGGGGCGCGGGCCCGTTCCACGGCACACCGGCCGGGGGCGGGCCCGCGTCCGTTGCGGCGGGTGATCAACGCGGGCCCCTGCCGCGTTCAGCGTCTGTTGACACGGCCGATCTACGGTGAGCCCCGCTCGCAGGACAGCGAGCAGACGCACCCGAGAGGACAGAGGACCACCATGAAGCGCATGCGCGGGAGTACGGTCGTGGGAGCGGTGGCGGCGGCAACCCTCCTGGGGTTCGGAGCGGCACCCGCCTCCGCGTACGACCTGACCGAAACGATCACGATCGGCGGCCTGTGCCTGGACGCGGTCAACAGCGGTACCGCCAACGGCACTCCCGTGCAGCTGTACACCTGCAACGACACCGACGCCCAGCACTGGGAGGCCCGGGTCTCCGACGGCCTCCACGGCCGCCGCACCCTGGTGAACAAGGTCTCCGGGAAGTGCCTGGACGTCCCGAACAGCGATGCGCGTCCCGGGGTGCGGCCCCAGCTGTGGGACTGCAACGGCAGCGGCGCCCAGCTCTTCGACGTGCCCTCCGACGCCGTCGGGGCCGGGACCTGGGGCCCCATCACCCACGAGCCTTCGGGTCTCGTCCTGGACGTGCCCAACAGCCGCTTCGAGGCGGGCGCCCGGCCGCAACTGTGGAGCGCCAACGGCACGAACGCCCAGCGCTGGTTCTACATGCCCTTCGACAAGACCCCCGGCGGCGACGACGGCAAGCGCCCCCCGTGCAAGCCCCGCTGCTGAGCGGGACCGCCGGATACCGCACGGCCGCGGCGGCCCCGTGGAACCGCCCGGCGGGCCGCGGAGGCCGCTGCCGCGGCGCGGGCGCCGCTCAGTCCAGGTCCTCCGCCGCGGCGCTCAGGTGGTCGGCGAGCACGTCGAGGGCCGCGGGCTGGAGGCGGGCCACTGCCTCCAGGGAGTCCTGCCGCCACGTGCCCAGGGCCAAGGCCTCGGCCACTGCGGCGCGGCGCTCCGCGTCGTCCTCCCGCCGGGCCGCCAGGCGGAGCAGGAGCCGACCGCGCTCCTCGGCATCGACGAGGGTCCGGGCGAGGCCCGCGGCCCGTGCCGCGAGGCCTCGCCGGTCGAGGGCCTCGGCCACGGCGACCAGGGCCCGCGTCCGATCGCGCAACTCCTCGTAGCGCCCGGCCATCGCCTCGGCCTCCTCGAACCGGTCGGCGGCCAGCAGGGCGGTGAGCACCTGGTCGTGCACGAAGCCCCGGTCGAGGGGGCCGTCCGGGGGCAGCAGCGCCACGGCCTCCAAGGCCAGGGCAGCGGCGTCTGCGCCCGCGGCTTCCGACGGGTGAACGCCGCCGTAGGCGTCCGGGCCGTTCGCACGGCCGCCGGCGGCTCGTCCCAGTCCTTCGGCCACCGTCGCGAGCACCCAGGCCCGCTCACCGGCCGACATCTCTGCGGCCGTGTCCCGGGCCCGGGCCGCGGCCTCGGGCGCCAGCCGGACGGCCTCCGCCGGATACCCGGCCGCGGCGAGGGCCCGTACGGCGGTGGCCGCCGCCTGCGCCCCCGTCGGCGACCCGTGGTCTTCCCGGGCGTAGTCCGACGCCTCCTCCACGGCACCGGCCCTTGCCAGTGCCCCCACCACCGCAGGTGGGATCCAGGGGTCGATGCGGCCGCGATGGGCGGCCGCGCGGGCGGACTCCATGGCCAGCCGGGCCCAGTCCCGGGCCGCCTCCGCATGCCCGCACGCCACCAGCTCCCCCACGAGATCGGTCAGCAACTGGATGCGTTCGGGCGGGCGGAGGAGGTCCGCTGCCCGCCGGGCCGCCGTGAGCTCGCCCGAGTGGATCAGCAGGCCGGCGCATTCCACCGCCCACCGGAAGCGCTCCGAGGAGTCTTCGTTGTCCCTCGTGGCGGCCAGGGCATCGTCCACCAGCAGCCCGGCCGCCCACGGCAGATCCAGGGCCCGCAAGGAATCCGCCTGGAGGACCAGATCCGGTGCGTACCTGCGGGCCTCCTGCTCCTCGCCGCCGCGGGCGGCCGCGACCGCCTCCTCGGCCAGGGCGACCGCACGGTCCCGGTGGCCTGCACGGTCGAGCAGCGCGGCCGTGTGGAGCAGGGCCGGCGCAACCGTGTCCGGGTCGGAGGTGCTCCGCACCCCTGCGCGTGCCACCTCCACCGCTCGGTCCGGGTCACCCGCGTTCACGAGGGCCGCAGCGACGGTGACGTGGGCGTGCTGCCGGTCGCCGGGATCCCCCGACTCCGAGCCCACCCGCAGCGCCAGATCGTACGCGCCGCGGTCGGCCAGGAGGCGGACGGCCAGGCGGCGGCGTGCGAACAGACCGGGCTCCGGGACGGCCGCGGTCGGCCGGGACATCCCGAGCGACCGCGCCACGAGGCGGGCCGCCGTCATCGTCTCCCCGGCCGCAGCCAGCTCCCCGGCCAGGAAGCCGAGTTGCTCGGCCAGCCACTGCCGGTGGCCGAGACCGCGCGCCGAGGCCGCCGCCTCCTCGGCGACGGCGGCCGCGGCCGCCAGGAGGTGCGGGCTCGCACAGCGGTTGCCCGTGTCCACGAGCACGTCCGCGAGCACGGTCAGGGCGGCGAGCCGCTGCGGCTCGTCCTCCAGCAGGCGCGCGGCTTCGGCCGCCTCGTCGACGAGGTCTTCGGCCGCGCGGCGGGCGGCGACGGCGCGCGCGTGGACCTCCGGCCCGGCCCCCGGCTCCGTCCGGCCGCCCCAGCCGGCCGCCGGGGCCGCCGTCACCCCGAGGCCGCAGATCACCATGGCCAGATCGAAGGCACGGTGCCGGCCCGAGGTCCTCGACCTGGCCAGGCCGACGGCGGCTTCGCCCAACCCCCAGCCGGCCAGGGCCGCCACGGCAGGGCCGAAGTCCTGCTCGTCGGAGTCGGTCCACCCCTGCGGCCGCACCAGCTCGGCCAGACGGACCCGGAGCGCATCCCGGCCACTGCTCCTCCCGGCGGACCCGGGAGACCCGGCCGCCCCGGGAGACCCGTCCGGAGCACCGGCACCGGGCAGCCCGCGGTCTCCGGCGGCCGAGGCCCCGCCGCCCGGCGGTCCGGGCAGCACAGCCCCCCACCACACCAGGGGGTCCGCCATCGGTCCCGGCGGCCCCGGGTCGGACCGGGCCAGACCCCTCGCGAGCCGCGGCACGACGAGCTCCCTCGTCCTCCCCTCCGTGGAACCGGCGGCCGCAACGGCCTCGGCCGCGAAGCGGGCGGCCTCCTGAGGAGCGCGGACGACCAGAGCACGCGCCAGGACCAGCAGCGCCTCGACTCCGCTCCCTCCCGCCCGGTCGTCGCGGGCGAGTCCCACCGCCTCCTCGACCCGGCCCGCCTCCGCGAGGGCCGCGATCACGTCCGTCCGCCGGTGCGGTGGCACCTCGGCCCCGGCCAGCTCGGCCGCGCGCAGCAGCTCGCCCGTCTCCACGTACACCTGGGCGAGCGCAGCGAAGACCTCGGAAGCGCGGTGCGTGCTGCTGCGCGCCAGCCGTTCCTGCGCCTCGGGTACGAGGGCCAGCGACTCGCTCCGGCGCCCCGCCCGGGCCAGGACCAGGGCGACGGCCGCCAGTTGCAGGGCCCCGGCCTCGCCGTCGGACTCCGCGCGCGCGTGGGCGAGCGCCCGGTCGATGTGGCCCAGCTTGGCCCATACGAGTACCAGCCCGTGGGGTACCCGGTGGGACCGGGTGTGCAGGGCGTCGCGCCGCAGCGCCAGCAGGACCGCCCGGGCCAGGTCGGTCCCGCCGGCCTCCCGCGCCGGTACCGCCGGCATCTGCTGGGCCGAGGCGATCTCCGCAAGCGCCTCCAGATCGGCACCGCTCACCGTCCACAGCCGCTCGTGCCGGGCGTCGTCCACGGCCAGTTCGGTCATGCGGGCGGTGTCACCGAGGGAGCGCAGGAGCCGGGGATATCCGCGGAGCACGTACTCGGGCGTGCCCTCGGGCCAGCCCGCCGTGCGGTACCGGTCCGCCCAGCGGTGCAGCCGCTCCCGGTACGCCGCCAGCTCCGTGCCGCTGTGCAGGGCCAGCGCGGTGCGCTGGATCTCCTCGTGTGCCAGGAGGTACACGTCGGGTGCCGAGGCAGTCCGCCAGTGCGGTCCCCGGATGCTGAAGGACCGTCCCGCCACCGATTCGAGCTGCTCGCGCACGAGCAGCGGAGCACCCCCGCTCAGCTCCGTCAGGTCCGCGGCGCTCAGCCCGCCGCCCGCCACCGCGCACAGCCCGACCAGCTCCCAGCCGAGCCCGCCGAGCCGGTGCACGCGCCGCAGGTCTGCCCGGACGAGCTCCTCACGGCCCCGGGCCCACGGGGACTGTGCCAGCGGACGCCGTACGCCCTCCTGGCGCAGCGGATGCCCCGGCGGGACGTCGGAGGGCAGCGGCGGCTCCTCGCGCCCGGCCACGATCACCCGCAGCCCGGGGGGCGGTACGGCGGGCAGCAGGGCGGCGATGCTGTGGGCGTCGGGGCCCGTGGCCCCGGTGTCCTCGTCGAGCCCGTCCACGAGAAGGACCAGGTGCCGGCCGGCCCCGGCGCACAGCGCGGCGGCCCGCCCCAGCGCGTGGAGCAGGGTCTCGTCCCGGGTGGCCTCGGTGACGAGCGGTTCCGGCTCGCCCAGCAGCACGTACAGCTGGCGCTGGACGACCTCGCAGAAGGCGGACCGGTCGCTCTGGCCCGCCAGTCGGGCGGTGATGAAGAACGGCACGACGGTCGTGCCCGGCGGCGGGCGGAGGGCGAACTCGGCCATCAGCGCGGTCTTGCCCGACCAACGCGGGGCGACCCAGCGCCAGTAGGAGCCGGCGCCGGGCGGGCCGGCGCCGCCGGCTCCGGGGCCCGCGGGCGGCGTGCCGGCGGCTGCGCCCGTGCAGAACGCCGCCATGGCGGCGAGCTCTTCCTCCCGGCCCCGGAAGTCCGCCGCTGCCAGGCGGGCCACCTGGTGCACGTAGCCCGAGGGCGCCACCCGGCCGGGCAGCTGCACCTGGTTGTGGTCCCCCGTGACGACCACGGAGGCGCTCCCACCCACCCACAGCGAGCGGGAGCCGAAGACCGCACCGTGCGCACCCCGCCGTTCCACCCAGGCGTTCAGGCCTGTCTCCGGGCCTGTCTCCGGGCCTGTCTCCGGGCCTGCGCCGGAGCTGCCCGCGCCTGCGCCGGAGGCCTCTGGGCCCGCCCCGGAGCCGTCCCGTGCGCTGCCCGTGCGCGACGGCCACCACCATCGCCGGCTCACGGCGCTGCACCGCCTCCACCGCGCGCGGCGAGTCCGTAAACCGTGCCACCGGCCCCCGCGCCGCCCTCCACGTACGCCGTCAACCCCCACCGCCTTCACGGACCTGCCCGAAGCCCCCGCTGCGCCGCCTCCTTGCCGGGCCCCCGGCGGCCCCGAGGTCATGCCCGCGGCCGGGGCTGCGCCAAACAACAGAGCCGAGTCCGAAGCCGTCCTGCGGGCGGGCATGCTGCCGGGGGCCGGCCGTGATCGACGTCCGAGCCGGGGACGGGAAGCCGTCCGGGGGGAGGCGGTGGACCGGTGGACGGGCCCGGGCATCCGCCGTGCCCCTATCCGCGTGGTCCTTCGCCCGCCGTCCCGGACTGCCTGCGGTAGGCCCCCGGCGGCACGCCGAAGTGCCGCTTGAACGCTTTGGCGAAGGCGAACTCCGAGGTGTAGCCCGAGCGTTGCGCGATGGTGCTCAGCGGGTCCGGCGACCGGTGCAGCAGCCTCGCCGCCGTGGCCATGCGCCAGTTGGCCAGGTAGGTCAGCGGCGGCTCGCCGACCACCGATGCGAAGCGGCGGGCGAACGTCGCGCGCGAGAGCCCGGCGCGGCCGCCCAGGGACTCCACCGTCCAGGGATGCCCCGGATCGTCGTGGATCGCCTTCAGGGCCGGGGCGACCGCCGGGTCGGTCAGCGCCGCCGCCCACCCCCGGGTCCGCTCCTTCGGCAGTTCGGCGTACCACGAGCGGAGGACGTACAGCAGCAGTAGATCGACGAGGGCCGTGACGACCGCGTCCGAGCCCGGCTGCGGGGCGTGGAACTCGGCGCACAGCTGGTCGACCGCCGAGCGCAGCACCGGGTGGCGGCCGGGAACCGCGGGGAGGTGGATGACCTCCGGCAGATCGCCGAACAGCGGGTGCGGGCGGTCCACGTCGATGGCGTACGCCCCGCACACCAGCACCGTGCGCGGCCCCGGCCCGTCCACGGTGACCTGGCCGATCGGCGAGGAACGGTCCACGCGCTCCGGTACGAAGTCCACCGGATCGCGGTCCGGCACGTCGCACAGGGTGTGTCCGCTGCCGCGCTGGAGGAACACGATGTCGCCCGGGGCGAGCGCGAGCGGCCGGCCGTGCGGGGGCAGCAGGTGGCAGTGCCCTTCCACGACCACGTGGAATCCGGCCCCCGAGATGGGCTGGAACTTCAGGGCCCACGGGGCGTGCGCCTCGGTGCGGGTCACCATCGGGCGTCCCGTGCGCAGGACTTCGAGGGTGTCGCTCAGGATGTCCATGGAGCCACTCTAGCGCCCGCCCAGTGAGACGATATGACAAGGGATCGAGACTTCGAGGCATTCACCGTCTCACTCCGGAGACGTACGTTCTTGCCACGGCAGTTGCCGGAACACCGGCAACTCATCGAGGAAGGAACGGGAACGGATCCCATGTCTCTCACCGGCAAGAAGATCGTGATCATCGGCGGAACTTCCGGCATCGGCTTCGCGGTGGCCCAGCAGGCCGCGGCGGCCGGAGCGGAGGTCGTGGTCGCCTCCAGCAATCAGGACCGCGTGGACGCCGCGGCCGAGCGGCTGGGCGGGCCGGCCGAAGGCCGCCGCCTGGACGTCTCCGACGGCGAGGCCGTCGCCGCGTTCTTCGATCAGGTGGGGGAGTTCGACCACCTCGTCTACACCGCGGGCGAATCCCTCCTGATCAAGCCGCTCGCCGACACCGCCCCGCACGAGGCCAGGGCCGTCTTCGAGCGCCGCTTCTGGGGCGCGTTCCTCTCCGCCAAGCACGCCGCACCGCGCCTGCGCGAAGGCGGCTCGATCACCTTCAGCTCCGGCGTCCTTGCGGTCCGCCCCCTGCCCGGAACCACGCTCACGGCGGCCATCACCGGCGGCATCGAGGCCCTGTCCCGGGCGCTCGCCGTCGAACTCGCCCCGCTGCGCGTCAACGTGGTCCAGCCCGGGGTGATCCGCACCGAACTGTGGGACGGCAGCGTCCCCGACCCGGAGGCCTTCCTCCAGGACGCCGGCTCCGCACTCCTCACGCAGCGCGTCGGCACCGCCGAGGAGGCCGCGGCCGCCTATCTCTTCGTCCTCGCCAACGCCTACGTCACCGGCACCACGCTCGCGATAGACGGCGGCGCGGCCCTGGTGTGAGCCGGCGCCGCACCCAGCAGCCCGCGCACGTGCGGGGAGCCGGCCGCCCCGGGGCCTCCTGGCGCCCCTGCTCCTCATCCGGAGGCGGGCAGGAGCGGGCAGCCCTCGGTGAACGGGACCCGGTGGACCAGGGCCTCCCAGCGGGAGCGGGCCAGCGCCCCGCCGGCCCGGCCGCACACGGCTGCGGCGGCCGCCCGCATGCCGATCTCGTACGACCGCACCCCGGTCTGGCGTCCCGCCACCAGGAGGCGGGTGCCGTCCGGGCTGTGGCGGAGCGCGGCGGGGATGTCGCCCAGCCCCGGCAGCGGGTCGCCGAGCGGGCGGCGGGTGGCCGTGTCCCACAGCTGGACCGTGCCGTCGGCCGAGGCCACGGCCAGCCGTCGGGAGTCCGGGGAGAACGCCAGGGCCGAAACGGCACGGGACGCGCCGGAACCGTCTCGCAGGAGCTCGCCCAGCCGGGTGCGGGCCTCCCCGTCCCAGAGCGTGACCCGCCCCGCCTGGTCTCCGGTGGCCAGGAGGGCGCCGTCGGGACTGAACTCCACGGCGATGAAGGTCCCGAGGCGCGCCGGCCCGGCGGGGGCCCTCCCCGAAGGCAGGAGCCGTACCTGCCCGTCGTCCGTGACGAGGCGGCTGCCGTCCGGGCTCACCGCCACGCTCGTGCCCTGGGCCCCCGGCACCGCCGTCCGCACGGTCCGCCGCCGCAGGTCCCACACGTGGACGGAGCCGGGGCTCCCCGGCCGGACCGACGGCGCCTCCATCAGCAGCAGCGAGCGGCCGTCGGGGGTGTGGGCCACGTCGCCCAGGGGACCGGTGGCGTCGAGCGGGAAATCCTGCGAGCCGGTCACACGGCGGCCTGGGACGTCCCAGGTGAACAGCCGCAGGGGTGCCCGCTGCAGCGGCCCTTCGAAACCGTAGACCAGGGTGCGGCCGTCCGGGCTGAAGGTCAGGAACGTGCTGCACCGGCTGAAGATCCGCGGCCCGTCGACCGAGACCGGGCAGGTGGTGCCCGGCAGTTCGGCGGAGACGCCGTCCGGCAGCAGGGCCTGCAGGCGGACGCGGATCCGGCGGCCCTCCGAGCGGGCCGTGGCCAGCAGGGTGCCGTCAGGGCTGAGGACGCTGCGTACGGCCGCCGTCCGGTGCCAGTCCGCATGCGGCAGTTCGGGCAGGTCGAGGGTGCGCACCGTGGCCCCGAACCCGTCGGCACCGTCGGCACCGCTGAGATACGTGAGCCTGCCCTCCCACCGGTCGAAGCGGAGTTGCGCGGCCGTCTCGCCCCGCAGCGGGTACCGCAGCAGCGGGATCCGCGGATTGCCGGTGCGCCAGACGAGCAGGTCGTCGGCGTCGGTGGCGGCCACGAAGCGGCCGTCCTCGCTGTAGTGCACCTCGCGCAGCCGGCCGTGCTCGACGGCGGGGCGTTCCCGGCCCGACGCGAGGTCCCAGCTGCGGAGCGCGTCGGGTCCGGCCAGGGCGAGCCCGCGGCCGTCGGGCGTGAACTGGACGGCCTCGTCCCGGCATTGCTCCCCGGTCACGACCGGTGCCCAGGGGGCCGGGAGCCTGCGGCGGCCCCCGAGGTCCCAGAGCTGCAGGCGGCGCCCCGGCAGGCAGTGGGCGAGGAGGCGGTCGTCCCGGCTGAGGACCACGTCCTGGGACACGGGGAAGATCCGTCCCTCCCCGTCCTGCAGGAGCTGCGCGGACCCGGCGGCTCCGTGCAGCACTTCGTCGGCGCGGGGCGTGGGCTGGGGCTGCAGGGGAAGGGAGAGCAGAACCCTCCCGTCGGTCAGGTCCCGGACCACGGCGCGCTGGTGGAGCCGTGCGGGGGGAGTGCCGCCGTGCGGTCGGCCCGCCTCGTCGACCGCCTCGTACGACACCAGGCTGCGGCCGCTGGGCCCCATCTCCACGCCGAGGCCGGCGGGCGGGAGCAGGCGGCGGGTCCGCCCCGTGGCCAGTTCGCGGACGGCGACCCGGGTCTCGTACGGACGGGCGCGGTCCAGGACGGGCAGCCAGGGCGAGTCCGCCCGCGGCGGGGCGGCGCGGGCCAGCGCCTCCCGCAGGCCGGGCAGCGTGCGGCGCGGCCGGTGGGTGTCGAGGTCCCATTCGGTGACGCTGCCGGAGCCGATGCTGAGCAGCGTGCGGCCGTCCGCGCCGAGCCGGCGCAGGGTGCTGCGGCCCCGGTCGGGATCGTGGAAGACGTCCCGCTCGGGCTGGTTGGCGGCGCTGAGCAGCCCCGCCCGGGTCTCGGGCAGGTCCGCGACGTTCCAGGCCGCCAGTTTCAGCCGCATGGACAGCACCGGATCCGACTGGCGCAGGCTCTCGGCGACGCCGACGAGCCGGCGGGCCTCGTCCTCGGTCCTGCGCCGCTCGCCCGCCCGGGACTGCTGCCACACGAGGGCCCCCGCGATCAGGGCCACGGCCAGGAGCACCGCGAGGACGGCGGTGCCGCCCCTGCGCCGCCGGGCCTCGCGGGCCCGGGCGCGCTGCCCGGCGGTAAGGAACTCCCTTTCCAGCGGGGTCAGGCCGTCGGCGCCGGGGTCCGTGCCCGGCGCCGGGAAGTGCGCCTCGGCAGCCGCCAGGCGCAACCCCCGGTACAGGGCCCCCGGATCGCGGCCCAGGGCCTCCCAGCCGGCCGACGCCTCCGTGAGGCGCCGGTGCTGGCGCAGCCGCTCGCGGTCCTCGTCGATCCAGGCGCGGAGCCGCGGCCAGGCCGCCAGCAGTGCCTCGTGCGCGAGGTCGGCGGTGTCGCGGTCCAGGGTGATCAGCCGGGCGCGGGCCAGCCGTTCGAGGACCACCGCGGCATCACCGCCCGCCCCGCCCGCCCCGGCGCCGCCGCCGTCTCCGCCAAGGCCCCGTCCACTCCCCGTACCCCCGAGCACGAGTTCGGCTCGGGGCGCGGGCCGGCGGGTGTCCCGGTCCCCCTGCCCGGGGGTGACCAGGCGCAGCAGCAGGTGGCGGGCCGTCCGGCGCTGCTCCGGGGTGAGCCGCCCGTACACGTCCTCGGCGGTCCGGGCCAAGGCCCCGGAGATCCCGCCGGCCCGGTGGTACGCGGCTTCGGTGAGGGTGCGCCCGTGGCGGCGCCGCCAGGTCTCCAGGAGGGCGTGCGACATCAGCGGCAGCCCGCCCGGCGCCCCCGCCAGCTCGTCGACGATCCGGGCGGTCAGCGACTTCTCGACGAGGAAGCCGTGGGCGGCGGCCGGTCTGGTGACGGCCTCCCGCAGCTCGCCCGGGCTCATCGGCCCCACCAGGAGCGTGCCGTCCTGCGCCGCTTCGGCCAGACCGGGATGCCGGGCGAGGTGGCCGTAGAAGTCGGTGCGGACCGCGACCACGACGCGGCTGCCGCCCGGCCCGGACCCGGCGGCGGCCAGCAGCGCGTCGAGGAAGCGGGACCGCTCCGCGGGGTCCGCGCAGAGTGTGAAGACCTCCTCGAACTGGTCCACCAGCAGGAGCGAGCCGGGCCGGGCGGCCGCCGGTTCCAGGAGCGCGGCGTGGGTGCGGGCGGGATGTGGGCCGGGGGACAGGATCCGGATCCCGGACGGGCGGAACTCCCCGTCCGCGGCCTCCTGGAGCCGGGGCACCAGCCCGGCGCGGAGCAGCGAGGACTTACCGCTGCCGGACGGCCCGGCCAGCACGGTGAGCGGCTGTCCGGCGACCAGGCCGGCGAGCCGCGCGGTGAGGCGTTCCCGGCCGAAGAACAGGTCCTTGTCACCGGTCTCGTAGCGGGCCAGGCCCCGGTAAGGGGCAGCCGCCGGCGCGTCGTCGGCCGCCTGCCGGTCCCGCTCGGCCTCGTCCTCGGCCTCGCGCCGCCGCTCCCGCCACTCGGCCTCGTCACCGCCGCACGCGCGCACGTAGGCCAGGGTCACCGCCTCCGACGGCAGGCGCTCGCCCGAGGCCGCCTCGGCGAGGGTGGCGGCGGAGTAGTGCGCCCGCTCGGCCATCGTCCGGTAGGTCAGGGGACCCGCGTCCCGGCGCAGCTTGCGCAGTTCCACGGCGAACCGGGCCACCGGCCCGTCCGCCGGATCCAGCTCCCGCTCCTTGCGTCCCACAGCCCCCCCGAGCCCGGCCCCGCGCGCCCGGTCCCGGCACGCCTCGTTCCAGCGATCCAACTGGATTGTCCGGAGCGATGAAAGGGGCCTACCGGACAACCGGACAGACCCCAAAACTCGACGTCGGAGCCGCTTCCGGGCTTCCCGGCGCTGCTGCCGGCTCCGTATCCGGCGCGCTCGTCCGGTGCCCCCGCGCCGTCGCCGTCGCCGACCGCCTCCCGGAACCCGGGAGTCCGCATGGCCGGACCTCCGCGGACCGGCCGTCGGAACACCCGTCCGCCCCGCAGAGAGGAGGGCCGCATGCGAAGCCGCCGCCCCCGCCTGTCCGTGCTCGCCACCGCCGTCGCCGCCTGCGCCGCGCTCACCGGCTGCACCGGCACCGCACCCACGCCCCCGCAGCCCCCGCGGCCCACCGCCGACGTGCGGCTCACGGACCGGCAGGAAGAGCAGCTGTCCCGTGCCGAGGAGATGCTCATCGGCACCTGTATGCGCCGCCGCGGCTGGAAGTACGTGGTCTGGAACCCGCTCACGGTCGACGAGCGGCGCACCGTGGCGTACGTGCTCGACGACCCGGCCTGGGCCCGCGAGCACGGCTACGGCAGCCGGCTCGGCGCCCGAGCGGCCCAGGCCGCCCGGTCCGACCCCAACTCCCGCTACCGCAGCAGCCTTTCCAGCGCGGACAGGCGCGCGTACCACGCTGCGTACAACGGCGGGCCGGGAACGCCGCCGACCACCGCCCGCACCGCGGGCGGCGGTGCCGTCCGCACCCGCCTGGGCGGCTGCAAGGGCGAGGCCCTGCGCCACCTGTACGGGGACCCGGCTACCTGGTTCCGCGCGGACAAGATCGCGGGCAGCCTCACCCCGCTGTACGTGCCCCGGCTGCTGCGCAACCCCCGGTTCACCGCGGCGCAGCGGGAGTGGTCCCGCTGCATGCACGGGGCCAACCACCGGTACGCCTCGCCCCCGCAGGCCCGCGAGGACCTCCCGCGCCTCACCCGCGGCCTGCCGCCGGAGCGGGCCTTCGCGCGGGAACGGGAACTGGCCGCGGCCGAAGCCGGCTGCGCCCGCCGGAGCGGACTGGGTGCCGTCGCCCGGGACCTCGAAGACCGGTACCGGGCCGAGCTGTGGGAGACGTACGGCGCGGAGCTCGGCACCCACGGCCGCCTCCTGCAGCGGGCCCTGGCCCGTGCGGCGACCTTCCCTCCGGCAGCGGGCTGACCCCGCTGCCCCCAAGGACTCCGCGGCACCGACCGGGCCGCGGACACCGCCTCAGTCGAGGCTTACACGAAGGAGCCACCACCATGCGCACGACAGCCCTGACCGCCGCGGCGGTCGCCCTGGCCGCCCTCGGCCTCATCGCGCCGGCCGCCACCGCCCAGAGCGCCACCGCCCGGGCCGCCGCCTCCCCTGCCGTCACCATCCAGGGGGAGACCTGCGACTACTGGTACCGCCGGTACGAGGACAACGGGGACGACAAGGTCCGCGCCTGGCAGCACACCGGCTGCACCGGTGACTACCTCGGGGAGTCGGCGGTGAACGTCAACGACCGGGACTGGGGCGACTCCGCGGGCGACTTCCGCTGGTCCGACAACGACTCCGCGTCCTCCATCATGAACAACAACTACAGCCGCACACGGGTGGTCGCCTTCTACCGCCTGACCGGCGGCAGCTCCAACTACAGCGGCGGCTACATCTGCCTGTCCGGCGACGAGCTGTACGCCGACGACCTCACCGACGACTACTTCACCACCGGCCAGCAGGTCAACGACCGGATCTCCTCCCACGAATGGGTCGACCGCACCGCCTGCACCCGCTGGGCACACTGACGGCCCGCCCCGTGTGCCGGAACCGCCCCGGCGGCTCCGGCACACGGGGCGGCGCGGCGCCGGGTCAGGCCCCGGCCTTGCGCTTGTTGTAGACGTCGAAGGCGACGGCCGCCAGGAGCACCAGGCCCTTGATCACCTGCTGGTAGTCGGTTCCGACGCCCACCAGCGACATGCCGTTGTTCAGCACGCCCAGTACCAGGCCGCCGGTGAGCGCACCCAGGACGGTCCCCACACCGCCGCTCGCGGAGGCGCCGCCGATGAACGCCGCGGCGATCGCCTCCAGCTCGAAGTTGATGCCGGCCTGCGGGGTGCCGGCGTTGAGCCGTGCGGCGAACACCATCCCGGCCAGGGCCGCGAGCACGCCCATGTTCACGAAGGCCAGGAAGACGACCCGCTTGCTCTTGACCCCCGACAGTCGCGCCGCCGCCTCGTTCCCGCCGATGGCGTAGGTGTGCCGGCCGAGGACCGAATTGCGCATCGCGTATCCGAAGCCCACCAGCAGGGCTCCGAGGATCAGCAGGACGATCGGCACGCCGTGGTAGCTGGCCAGCAGCAGCGTGAAGGCCGCCACGGCCGCGGTGATCGCACCGAGCTTCACCAGGAACAGCCCGGCCGGAAGCGGTTCCAGTCCGTACGAGACGGCCCGCCGCCGACCGCGCACCTCCTGGAGGATCGCCACGGCGAGCACCGTGAAGCCCAGGAGCAGGGTGAGGTTGTGGTAGTCGGTGGCGGGGCCCACCTCGGGGAGGAAGCCGCTGCTGATGTTCTGGAAGCCCTTGGGGAACGGCGCCACCGACTGGCCCTGCAGGAGGATCTGGGTCCCGCCCCGGAACAGCAGCATGCCGGCCAGCGTGACGATGAACGAGGGGATCCCCAGGTAGGCGATCCAGAACCCCTGCCAGGCTCCGGCGAGCGCCCCGATCAGCAGCCCGGCCGCCAGCGCCACGGGCCAGGCCGTGTCGTGCTCGACCATCATCACCGCGGCCGCCGCCCCGACGAAGGCGGCGAGCGACCCGACCGACAGGTCGATGTGCCCGGCGATGATGACGATCATCATGCCGATGGCGAGGATGAGGATGTAGCCGTTCTGCTGGACCAGGTTGGTGATGTTGAGCGGCTGGAGCAGGATGCCGCCCGTCCAGAACTGGAACAGCAGCACGATCAGCGCCAGGGCGAGCAGCATCCCGTACTGGCGCAGGTTGCCGCGCAGCGCTCGGGCCAGCACGCCGCCGGCCCAAGGCCGTCGGCCGGTCTCCGGTGTGCTGGTGGGGGTGGCCGGGGTGTCCGGGCTGTCCGGAGTGTCCGGGGTGGTCTTGGTCTGGGCCATGCCTCATACCTGCTTGTCGGGGGATGCCGCGCTCATGGTCATGAGCCGCATGAGGGATTCCTGGGTGGCCTCCGCACGGGTCGCCTCACCGGTGATCCGGCCTGCGGCCATGGTGTAGATCCGGTCGCACAGGCCCAGGAGTTCGGGGAGTTCGGAGGAGATGACGAGTACGGTCTTGCCCTCGGCGGCGAGTTCGGCGATGACGGAGTAGATCTCCGCCTTGGCGCCGATGTCGATGCCCCGGGTCGGTTCGTCGAGGATCAGCACCTCCGGCTCGGCGAAGATCCATTTGCTGAGGACGACCTTCTGCTGGTTGCCGCCGCTGAGCTTGCCGGTCTCGGCGAACACCGAGGGGGCCTTGATGTTCATGGTCCGACGGAACGATTCCGCGACGCGCGCCTCCTCGTGCCGGTCGACCCGGCCACGCCGGCACACCTTGCCCAGGGCGCTGAGGGAGATGTTCCGGCTGATGTCGTCGATGAGGTTGAGGCCGAGCTGCTTGCGGTCCTCGGTCACGTACGCGATGCCGTGCCCGATCGCCTCCGGAACCGTCCGGGTGCGGATCTCCCGGCCGTGCATCCGCACCCGGCCGCCGGTCCACCGCCCGTACGAGCGGCCGAAGACGCTCATGGCCAGTTCGGTGCGGCCGGCGCCCATGAGGCCGGCGATGCCGACGATCTCGCCCCGGCGGGCGTGCAGCGAGACCCCGTCGACCACCTTGCGCCGGTGGTCGATGGGGTGCCGCACGCTCCAGTCCTCGATCTCGAAGGCGACCTCGCCGATCTCCGGGGTGCGCTCCGGGTAGCGGTGTTCGAGGTCGCGGCCGACCATGCCGCGGATGATCCGCTCCTCGGAGATGCCCTCCGGACCGATCGCGAGGGTCTCGATGGTCCGCCCGTCCCGCAGGACGGTGACGGCATCGGCCACCCGGGCGATCTCGTTGAGCTTGTGCGAGATCAGGATGCAGGAGATGCCCCGGGCCTTGAGCTCGAGGATCAGGTCGAGCAGCTTGCGGCTGTCCTCGTCGTTCAGGGCGGCCGTCGGCTCGTCCAGGATGAGCAGCCTGACCTTCTTGGCGAGCGCCTTCGCGATCTCGACCAACTGCTGTTTGCCCACGCCGAGATCGGCGACCCGGGTGTGCGGGCTCTCGGCGAGCCCGACCTGGCGCATCAGCTCGGCGGCGTGGGTCAGGGTCCGGTGCCAGCTGATGACGCCCCGGGTGGCGTGCTCGTTGCCCAGGAAGATGTTCTCCGCTATCGACAGGTAGGGCACCAGCGCGAGTTCCTGGTGGATGATGACGATGCCGCGCTGCTCGCTGGCCCGGATGTCCCGGAACCGGCAGGGCTCGCCCTCGAAGTAGATCTCGCCCTGGTAGCCGCCGTGCGGGTAGACCCCGCTGAGCACCTTCATCAGCGTGGACTTGCCGGCGCCGTTCTCACCGCAGACGGCGTGCACCTCGCCGGGGGCGACGGTCAGGTTGACCTCGGAAAGGGCTTTGACACCGGGGAACGTCTTGCTGATCGACCGCATCTCGAGAACGGGTCGGGTCATGGCTGTGCGTCCGTATCGTCGGGGCGGTGCGGTGCCGCGCGTACCGGGCGCCGTACCGCCGGTTCGGTGCCTGCGGACCCGTCGGCCGGGTCCCGTGGGCTACTTGAGCTGGTCCGCGGTGTACTGCCCGCTGTCCACCAGGACCTTCCGGTAGTTCTCCTTGTCCACGCTCACCGGCTGGAGCAGGTGCGCCGGCACGGTCTTGACCCCGTTGTCGTACTGCTTGGTGTCGTTGACCTCGGGCTTGCCTCCGGTCAGCAGCGCATCGCCCATCTGGACGGCCACCTTGGCCAGTTGGCGGGTGTCCTTGTAGACGGTCTGGGTCTGCTCGCCCGCGATGATCGACTTCACGGAGGCCAGCTCGCCGTCCTGGCCCGTGACCACGGGCAGCGGCCGGCCGGCGCCGTAACCGACGCCCTTGAGCGAGGAGATGATGCCGATCGAGATGCCGTCGTACGGGGAGAGGACGGCGTCGACGCGTGCGGTCGTATACGACTTGCTCAGCAGGTTGTCCATGCGGGACTGGGCGAGACCGCCGTCCCAGCGAAGCGTGGCGATCTGGCTGAGGGAGGTCTGGCCGCTCTTCACGACCA
Source organism: Streptomyces sp. NPDC030809 (assembly GCF_055572195.1). NCBI lineage: Bacteria > Bacillati > Actinomycetota > Actinomycetes > Kitasatosporales > Streptomycetaceae > Streptomyces > Streptomyces sp. NPDC030809. Next base: position 187,385 of record NZ_JBVIDV010000005.1, on the reverse strand, counting down.
GCTTCCTGCTGTCGATGTACGGCTTGAGGACGCTCATCGCGCCGTTGTAGAAGAACGCGGAGTTGTTGTCGTCGGGCGAGCCGGCGAACAGCTCGATGTTGAAGGGGCCCTTGCCGTTCTTCACGCCGAGCTTGTCGACGATGTAACTGCCCTGGAGGACACCGACCTTGTAGTTGTCGAAGGTCGCGTAGTAGTCGACGTTGCCGGTGCCGCGGATCAGGCGGTCGTAGGAGATGACGGGGATGTGGGCGTCGGCGGCCTTCTGGAGGACGTTGGTGAGGGAGGAACCGTCGATGGCGGCGATCACCAGCAGCTTGGCCCCCTTGGTGATCATGTTCTCCACCTGGGCGACCTGGTTCTCCACGACGTTGTCGCCGTACTGGAGGTCGGTCGCGTACCCCTTGGCCCGGAACTCCTTGACCATGTTGTTGCCGTCGTTGATCCAGCGCTCCGACGACTTGGTCGGCATCGCGATGCCGACGAGGCCGCCCTTCGCGGTGCCGCCCTCGGCCCCGCCCCCGCCTGCTCCGTTGGCGCTCTGGCCGCAGGCTGCCAGGGACAGCGTCAGACCCAGGGCGACAAGGCTCGCTGAAAGCTTCCGCACAGTTCCTCCAGTGGTGTTCCGCGACCGGCACGATGCGACCCGGCTGGGAGGACCGGAAGCGGTCGGGCGGCACCGGCCGGAAGTCGCTGCCCCGCGCTGTGCGCAGTTCGGGTCGTGCAGTGCCGCCGGCCTGGCGTTACCTGAGTGTTAACGCTCACAAGAGCGTCGTCAAGGGTCTGGACGATCAGCGATGGATCAACGGCGGTGCCGGGGACCGGCCTTGTGGCGAGGGTGGACCGGGGCTGTGCGGTGAAGGCTGTGCGGACGGGGCGGCGGCTGCGCTCGGCCCTCGCTTCCCTGGTGCCTCGCCGCTTCAATTGTTAGCGCGCACATTCTCTGGAGCGGAAGGCCGCGCTTCGTGGCCGCAGCCGGGCGGCAGGAGTGCGGGCGCAGCCCTGACGGCGGTCGTCGCGCGGCGGAGCCGGGGCCGTGGGACGCCAGGGCCCCGGCTCCCGGGCGGTGCGCCTCAGCGGGCCCCGATGAGGTGTTCGAGGGCGAGCTGGTCCAGCTGCTCGAAGGCCATGCCGCGGCGGGCGGCGGCATCGAGGCCGAAGTCCTCGAAGGCGGACCGGTCGGCCAGGAGCCCGGCCAGGCCGTCCTCGGCGGTGGGGAGGGCGAGTTCGGGCACCCGGGCGGCGGCGAGCGCGGCCCGGACCTCCGGGTCGGACCGGAAGGCGCGGGAACGCTCCGCCAGGAGCAGGTAGTTGCGCATGCAGGCGGCCGCCGAGGCCCAGACTCCGGCGGAGTCCTCCGTGCGCGGCGGCTTGAAGTCGAAGTGCCGGGGGCCGTCGTAGCCCTCCGACTCCAGCAGGTCCACCAGCCAGAAGGCCTGGCGCAGGTCCCCCGCGCCGAAGCGCAGGTCCTGGTCGTACTTGATGCCGGTCTGGCCGTTGAGGTCGATGTGGAACAGCTTGCCGTGCCACAGGGCCTGGGCGATGCCGTGCGCGAAGTTCAATCCGGCCATCTGCTCGTGGCCGACCTCCGGGTTGAGACCCACCCGCTCCGGCCGCTCCAGCTCGTCGATGAACGCCAGGGCATGGCCGATCGTGGGCAGCAGGATGTCACCGCGCGGCTCGTTGGGCTTGGGCTCGATCGCGAAGCGCAGGTCGTAGCCCTGGTCGGCGACGTACTCGCCCAGCAGGTCGAAGGCCTCCTTCAGCCGGTCGAGAGCGGCGCGCACGTCCTTGGCCGCGCCCGACTCCGCGCCCTCGCGGCCGCCCCAGGCCACGTAGACCGAGGCGCCGAGCTCCACGGCCAGGTCGATGTTCCGGATCGTCTTGCGCAGGGCGTAGCGGCGCACGTCCCGGTCGTTGGCGGTGAAGGCGCCGTCCTTGAACACCGGATGGGTGAAGAGGTTGGTCGTGGCCATCGGCACCTTCAGCCCGGCCGCGTCGAGTGCGGTGCGGAAGCGCTTGACCGCCTGCTCTCGGGCGGCCTCGCCGGCGCCGAAGGGGATCAGGTCGTCGTCGTGGAAGGTGACACCGTAGGCGCCGAGCCCGGCGAGCTTCTCCGCGGTCTCGACCGGGTCGAGGGCGGGGCGGGTGGCGTCCCCGAAGGGGTCCCGTCCCTGCCAGCCGACGGTCCACAGGCCGAAGGTGAACCTGTGCGCGGGAACGGGGGTGAGCGGGTCGCTGGTCATGAGGCGCTCCGGAGCAGGCCGAGGGCTATTTGTAATGACGAAAAACAAATTAGTATGCCGAGAGCCCAGACGGAACCCCGCCGGAGGAACGCATGACTGCCCAGCGTGTCGTGATCGGTGTCGACAGCTCCACCCAGTCCGCCAAGGCCCTCGCCGTCGACCTCGAAACCGGCGCCGTCCTGGGCGAGGGCCGCGCCCCGCACACCGTCACCACGGGCCCCGGCCGCGAGAGCGACCCCGAGCAGTGGTGGCGGGCGCTCGGCGAGGCCCTGGCGGGCACCGGCTGGGCGGACCGCGCCGCCGCCTGCTCGATCGCCGGCCAGCAGCACGGCCTGGTCACCCTCGACAGCGCCGGGCGGCCGGTGCGCCCGGCGCTCCTGTGGAACGACGTCCGCTCCGCCCCCCAGGCCGCCGCACTCACCGCCGCCTTCGGCCCCGCAGAACTCGCGCGCCGCACCGGCAGCGTCCCGACGGCCGCCTTCACCTCCGCCAAATGGGCCTGGCTGCAGGAGCACGAGCGCGCCGCCGCCGACCGGGTCGCGGCCGTCCGGCTTCCCCACGACTTCCTGACGGAGCGGCTGACCGGCGAGGCGGTCACGGACCGCGGCGACGCATCGGGAACCGGCTGGTGGGGCCCGGACGGCTACGACCGGGACCTCCTCGGCCGCATCGGACTCGACCCCGCGCTGCTGCCCCGGGTCCTTCCGCCGGGCGCCCCGGCGGGCACCGTCCGGGCCGGGACGCCCCTGCGCGAGGGCGCGCTCGTGGCCACCGGAACCGGCGACAACATGGCCGCCGCCCTCGGGCTGGGCCTGACCCCCGGCCGTCCGGTGCTGAGCCTCGGCACCTCCGGCACCGTCTACGCCGTCGGCCGGACCCGGCCCGCCGACCCGAGCGGAACCGTCGCCGGCTTCGCCGACGCCCTCGGCGGCTGGCTGCCGCTCGCCTGCACCCTCAACTGCACCCTCGCCGTCGACCGCTTCGCCGCCCTCCTCGGCCGCGACCGCGAAGAGGTCGAAGCGGGCGGCACGGCGGTGGTGCTCCCCTACCTGGACGGCGAGCGCACCCCGGACCTCCCGGGTGCCTCCGGCCTGGTCCACGGCCTGCGCCACGACACCACACCGGGACAGCTGCTCCAGGCCGCCTACGACGGAGCCGCCCACGCCCTGCTCGCGGCCCTGGGCGACGTACTGCGCGCCGGGGGCGAGGACCCCGCCCCCGACGAGCCCCTGCTGCTGATCGGCGGCGGCGCCCGCGGCAGGGCCTGGCAGCAGACCGTACGGCGGCTGTCCGGCCGGCCGGTCCAGGTGCCCGGGACCCGGGAACCGGTCGCGCTCGGGGCCGCCGCCCAGGCCGCCGCACTGCTCACGGGCGAACCCGCCGACGCCGTCGCCCGGCGCTGGGGGACCTCCGCAGGCCGGGTGCTGGAACCCGTCACCCGTGACGAGGACGCGCTCGAACGGATCACCAGTACGCTGCGGCGGGCGCGGGCCCTTCAGGAGGTCCCGCCGGTACGACGGTAGGAGGGACGGCTCGATGGCCGGGATCGGCAGGGCGGGCGGTGGCGCGGAGGCCTCGCCCGCCTCGCAGCAGGGCATGCGCCGGCAGAACCTCGCGGTGGTGATGGGCGCCGTCGCCGCGCACGGCCCGCTCTCCCGGGCGGACGTCGCCGGCCACACCGGCCTGACCAGGCCCGCCGTCTCCTCCATGGTCGACGAGCTCATCGGCCGGGGCGCGCTGACCGAGGCGGAGTCCGCGCCCAGCGGACGCGTCGGCCGCCCCGGTCGGGCCCTGGTCCTGAACGACCGGGGTCCCGCGGGCCTGGGACTGGAGATCGGCGTCGCCCATCTCGCCGCGTGTGTCGTGGACCTGCGCGGTGCACCGCGGGTGTGGCGCCGGGTGGAACGGTCCAACGCGGGACGGCCGCCCGGGCAGGTCCTGGCGGAGGCCGCCGCCCTGGGGGCCGAGGCGGAGGCCGAGGCCGCGGCCCTCGGCCTGCGCCTCGCGGGGCGGGTCATGGCGGTGCCGGGCGTGGTGCCGAACGCCCCGCGCGGGCTGGTGGCCCACGCCCCCAACCTCGGCTGGCGGGCCGTGCGCCCCGCCGACCACTGGCCCGACCCCGCCACCGTGCCGGAGCCGGAGAACGAGGCCAACCTGGGGGCGCTCGCCGAGCAGCGGCAGCAGGGCCACCCCGCCGAGACCTTCGTCCACGTCTCCGCGGAGGCCGGAATCGGCGCCGCACTGGTCATGGGCGGGCAGCTGTTCCGCGGCGCCCGCGGCTTCGCGGGCGAACTCGGCCACCTGCCCGTCCACCCGGAGGGCGCACCCTGCCCCTGCGGGGCACGCGGCTGCCTGGAGCAGTACGCGGGCGAGGCCGCCGTACTGCGCGAAGCGGGACTGGCAGGTACGGGCGACCCGGTGGCCCTGCTGGCCCAGCGGGCCGGGTCCGGGGACGAGGCGACCCTGCGCGCCCTGGACCGCGCCGGACGGGCCCTGGGTCTCGCCCTCGCCTCCGTGGTGAACCTGATCGACCCGGACCGCCTCGTCCTGGGCGGCGCCTACGCGGAACTCGCCGAATGGCTCCTCCCGCCGGTGCGCGCCGAACTGGCCGCCCGCGTCACGGTCCGGCCCTGGCCCCGGGAGGCGGTACGGCCGTCCGCCCTCGGCCGCCGCGGCCCGGTCCTGGGCGCGGCTTGGTCGACCGTCCAGCGCATCATCGCCGACCCCACCCTGCTGCCGCCCCTGCGCTAGGAGGCGTCGTCAGGGTCCGGCGGTGCGTCACGCTTCCGCGATCCGCGATGAGAGGCCGCTCCGCCGGCCGACCCGCCCGCCGACGCCGGCCCGGCGGCAGGGTGGAGTCCGCGGCACAGCGCTCCGAATCCCTCGACCACGGCCGACACCGCGGCGTCGCGGGCCCTCTCGGGCGCTGCGCCGGACATGATGCGGAGCCCAACCTCGACCTCCCGCCGGTCGACGGCAGCATCCCCAACGTCCTGAACGCGCTGGTCCAGGGCGTGGTCGCCGCCAAGGAGGAGGCCCGCTCCCTCGGCCGCCGCGTGGCCGTCGGCTTCAACGCCGTGCCGTCGTTCGACCCCGCCGACACCTTCTGGGCCGACCTCGGAGCCCTGGCCGGCGCTGACTTCCGGGAGAGCCTGGACTACGTCGGACTGGACTTCTTCCCCGACGTGTTCCGCCCCGTCGCCGCCGACCGGCTCGCGGACGCGGTCACCGCGGTCCTCACCTCGTACCGCCGTACCTGTCTGCCGAAGGCGGGCATCCCCGACACCGTCCCGGTCCGCATCTGCGAGAACGGCTGGCCCACCGGACCCGGACGCACCGGGCAGCGCCAGGCCGCCGCCCTGGACACCGTCATCCGGACCACGGCCGCCCTCGCCGCCGAGCTGAACATCGACGGCTACGCGCTCTTCGCCCTGCGGGATGCCGACAGCCGGGCCGAAGGGATCTTCTCCCACTTCGGCCTGCTGTACGACGACTACACCCCGAAGCCGGCCTTCGATGCCTACCGGCGGCTCGTGGCAGAGCTGGGCGGCCAGGTCTGAGGGCCTTTTCCCGGCGATCGCCTCGCGGCCCGGATGCGGCGCCCGAAGACGCACCCGCCCTGCGTCCGGGTGGCGACCCGCCGGGCCCCGAGGTGCACGCCGTGCACGTGCCGCCAGGCGGCGGAGGCGGGCAACTCCGCCGCGCCGCCCCGCCCGACGCCGCCCGGTGTCCTACACCTCGGCCGTCGGCCCCTGGGCCGCGGCGTCGGCGTGCCGGACGTTCTCCGCGCCGAGGGTGCTCTCGCCGTCGGGGAAGTCCTGGCCCCAGCCGCTGGCCATGACGCGGAGCGCGGGCCAGTCGGGGCCCCAGCCGCCGGTCCGGACGGCCGCGGTGGGGGGCGCCTGCCAGCAGTTCGGGCAGGTGTCCCGAGGGCCGGCCGGTGAGGGGGCGTCCCCGGCTCCCGGCCAGCAGCCGGTGCACACGTGCCGCGGGGCCGCCGCGGCGGGGGCGTCCGCGCCCCACCCGTTGGTGAGGGCCGGCGCGGCGGCGAGGACGCCCAGCAGGGGGGCCGTCAGGGCGAGGGCCGCGGCGGCGCGGGCGAGCGAGGTCTTCGTCATGGTGCCGATGGTGCCAGTGCCGGCGCAGCGGACGACAGGGTTCAGCGGGGCGGGCCGCGCGGGACGGCCGAGGCCCGGCGCCCCCCGTGGGCCGGGCCGGTGCCGCGCGTGCGGGGCTACGCGTCGCCGGGGGCGTGCAGCCGGCCCGTCCGGGCCACGAGGGAGTACCAGTGGGCGCTCGATTTGGGTGTGCGCTTCAGGGTGTCGTAGTCGACGTGGACGGCGCCGAACCGCTTGGCGTAGCCGTACGCCCACTCGAAGTTGTCGAGCAGCGACCAGAGGAAGTAGCCGCGCACGTCCGCCCCGTCGGAGATCGCCCGGTGCACGGCGTCGAGGTGCGCGTGGATGTACGCGGCGCGCTCCGGGTCGTGGACCGTGCCGTCCGGGCCGGGCTCGTCCTCGTACGCCGCCCCGTTCTCGCTCACCACGAGCGGCAGACCGGGGTACCGGGCGGCCGTCCGGGTCAGCAGGTCGTACAGCGCGCCCGCGTCCACCGGCCAGCCCATCGCCGTACGTGCACCCGGCGCCCGGTGGAAGGCGACGCGGTCCGCGCCCGGCCACGGGGAGTGCGCGCTGTCGCCGTGCCCGTCGTCCTGCGGCCTCTCCGCGCCCGCCGCGACGTGCGAGACCACCGTCGGGGTGTAGTAGTTGACGGCCAGCAGGTCCAGCGGCTGGTGGATGGCCGCGCTGTCGCCGTCCCGGACGAAGGACCAGTCGGTCAGGTGCGCCGTGTCCACGAACAGGTCCTGGGGGTAGGCACCCTCCAGCATCGGGCCCAGCCAGATCCGGTTGCCCACGGCGTCGATCCGGCGGGCGGCCTCGCGGTCCTCCGGCGAGGAGGTCAGCGGGCGGATCTCGTGGAGGTTGAGGGAGACGGCGAGTTGGGCGTCCGCGGGCAGCGCCGCCCGCAGCGCCCGGACGGCGAGGCCGTGACCCAGATTGAGGTGGTGGGCCGCGCGCAGCGCCGCGACCGGATCGGTACGGCCCGGCGCGTGCACTCCGGAGCCGTAGCCGAGGAAGGCGCTGCACCAGGGTTCGTTGAGCGTGGTCCAGCGCCCGACCCGGTCCCCGAGCGCCTCTGCCACCAGGCCCGCGTAGTCGGCGAACCGCTCGGCGGTCGAGCGCTCCGGCCAGCCGCCCGCGTCCTCCAGGTCCTGGGGGAGGTCCCAGTGGTAGAGGGTGAGCGCGGGCGTGATGTCCGCGGCGAGCAGTTCGTCGACGAGCCGGCGGTAGAAGTCCAGGCCGCGCTGGACGGCGGGGCCCCGGCCGGTCGGCTGGACGCGTGACCAGGAGACGGAGAACCGGTAGGCACCCAGGCCGAGTTCGGACATGAGGCGGACGTCCTCGGCGAACCGGTGGTAGTGGTCCACGGCCACGTCACCGGTGTGGCCTCCGAAGACCTTGCCCGGGGTGTGCGAGAAGGTGTCCCAGATGGACGGGGTCCGGCCGTCCTCGCGGACGGCGCCCTCGATCTGGTACGCCGCGGTGGCCGCGCCCCAGAGGAAGCCGGGCGGGAAGGCGCGGACGGTGGAGAGGGGCCGGGTCTCGGACGCAGTCATGGAAGAGGCTCCCAACGCAGGTGCGGATGAAGTCGTGCCGGACTGGACGGGACCTGTGGAGCCGGTGGCGCTGGGCTGTGGGAGCGCTCCCACGACCTGCCGGAAGGTTGCTGCCTGGCTGCTGCGGGTGTCAAGGGGCCCACGTGAATCCGTCACGAGGGCACGGCCCATGCAGGGGCTGCCTTCGCCCGGCCCGGTCGGGTGGAAAGGCGGCCATGGTGCCGGCAGAGGATGCGCAGTACGCGGGGAGCGCTCCCAACTGCCACTCCGGCGTACGGTGTTCCCCAGCTGCGGGACGGGTGCGCACCGGCTCGTCCCATCAGCCCGCCGGGCCCGCGCCCGGTGCAGCGGGAGACGGCGCCGAGGGGAGTCCAAGAGCGTGAGCGGACGGCAGAGCGGCAGACCCACCCTGGACGAGGTCGCGGCCCTGGCCGGTGTCGGCCGGGGGACGGTCTCCAGGGCCATGAACGGCTCGCCGGGGGTGAGCGAGCGGGCCCGGGCGGCGGTGGCCCGGGCCGTCGCGGAACTGGGGTACGTACCCCATCAGGCGGCCAGAGCCCTGGCCGGCAACCGGACCGATGCCGTCGCCCTGGTGATCCCGGAGACCGAGGCCCGGCTGTTCGCGGAGCCGTACTTCCTCGATCTGATCCGCGGAGTGAGCACCGAACTGGCCGCGGCGGACAAGCAGTTGCTGCTCACGCTGGTCCGCACGGAAGCGGAGCGGCAGCGGTTCGAGCACTATGCGGCCGCGCAGCGGGTCGACGGGGTGCTGCTGGCCTCGGTGCACGGTGACGACCCGCTGCCCGACCGGATCGTGCGGCGGGGGCTGCCGCTCGTCCTGAACGGGCGGCGTTCCGCAGCCGAGCCGGTGGCCTTCGTGGACTCCGACAACATCGGTGCGGGACGGGCGGCCGTCGCCCACCTGGTGGCCCGCGGCCGCAGCAGGATCGCGACGATCACGGGCTCGCCGGACATGTACGTGGCCCGGGCGCGCCTGGGCGGCTACCGCGCGGGGCTGGCCGAGGCGGGGATCCCGCCCGACGAGTCCCTGGTCGCGGCCGGGGACTTCACCGAGGCGGGGGGCCGGCGGGCGATGCGCGAACTGCTGGCGCGCGCCCCCGGGCTGGACGCGGTGTTCGCCGCCTCGGACGTGATGGCGGCCGGGGCGCTGGGGGCGCTGCGCGAGGCGGGGCGGCGGGTCCCCGAGGACGTGGCGCTGGTCGGGGTGGACGATTCCGTGGTGGCCCGGCTGACGGATCCGCCGTTGACGAGCGTGCGCCAGCCCATCGAGGAGATGGGCCGCACGATGACGCGGATGCTGCTCCGGATGATCGCGGGGAGGCCCGGAGGGGGTCCCGCGGCGGGGGAGGAGCCGGGACGGATCCTCCCGACGGAGCTGATCGTCCGGGCTTCCTCCTGAGCCGTGGGCCGTGGGCCGTGGGCCGTGGGCCCCGCGCCGTGAGCCGTGGGCCCACGGCGCGGGGCCGTACGGAACCCCGACGGTTCCGCACGGCCGCGTGTCTTCACCGGCCGTGCGTCAAAGGGCCGGGTACGCGTTCTTCATGAGCTCCTGGAACTGGGCGGAGAACCACTGCCCGGCGAGCGGAGCGTTCGGGAGGGCCCCCGACATGCTGTTCCCGTTGCGCACGTTGCCCGTGTAGGTCGGGTCGCACATCCGGTCGAACCCCTTGCCCTCGTCGTTGGGGATCTCCTTGCTCGCCCCGTCCGACTCGCCCGGCGGCTTGACCCACACGTACGCGTCGATGCCGGGCTCCGGAGCCGCCTTCGGCCGCTCGCCCAGCCCGGCGCCGGACTGGTTGCACCAGTTGCCGAGGTGGATGCGCCGGTCGTACCGGCCGCCGTTGACGTACGTGTCCACGTTGGTCAGGGCGCCGGGGCCGGTGGGCCGGGCGGTGCCGCCCCAGCCGTTGCGGGAGGTGTCGATGAGCATGCCGATGCCCGGGTCGAAGCCCAGGGAGACCAGCTTGGCGCGCATGCCCTGGGCGTAGGACAGCTCGTCGGTGTAGCGGTTCCAGTCGACCCACTTCGACTGGCGCACGGGGGTGCCGTTGACGGAGTCGTCGATCTTGAAGTGATCCTCCTTCAGCGCGCTGAAGTTGGCCGTGTTGACGACGAAGCCGTGCACCTTGGAGAGGGTGGAGCCTTCGGCGGTCGCGGCCTGCTTGAACATCTCGGCGGAGGCGCCGAGGTTGTCGTCCCAGCCCAGCCAGCCGTGGTGGCCCGCGTCCACGTAGTTGTAGACGTTGGGGATCGCGCCGAGCTTGTTCAGTGCGTAGCCGACGCCCTTGATGTAGTTGCCGTTGGCCTTCATCACGTCGCAGTTGGGGGTTGCCGTCGGGCGCCCGGAGACGTTGGTGACGAGGTTCGGCAGGGAGTCGATCTCGATCGCGGTGACGATCCGCAGCCCCGCGTACTTGGGGTCGGCGAGGATCGCGGCGATGGGGTCGATGAACTGCGTCTTGTACTTGTCGATCTCGGTGGGGCCCAGCTCGCCGTTGGAGGCGAGCGCGGAGCAGTCCCGGCCGGGCAGGTCGTATACCACGAACTGGACGACGAGTTCGCCGCTGCCCTTCTGCGCCAGGGCCGCGTCGAGGTGGTCGCGCAGCCCCATCCTGCCGCTCGTGCCGTTGACGAGCGCGATGCGGTCGAGCCAGACCGCGGTGGGCTGCTGGGACACCCTGCTGCCGCCCGGTTCGGCGGCGGCGTGGGCGGACCACTCGGGGTTCACGTACATCTTGGCGCCGGCGTAGGGGTTGTCGACCTTGCCGCCGGTGGGCGGAGGCGTGGTCGGCGGTGTCGTCGGAGGTGTGGTGGGGGGCTGGGTCGGCTCGGTGGCGCCGTTGCAGGTGACGCCGTTGAGCTTGAACGCGGCGGGGACGGCGTTCGTGCCCGTGTGCGAACCGTTGAAGCCGAAGGACGTCGAACCGCCGGTGCCCAGCGACCCGTTGTAGGACATGCTCTTCGCGGTGATCGCGGACCCGGACTGGGTGATGGTGGCGTTCCAGCCCTGGGTGACCTGCTGGCCGTTCGCGTAGGACCACTCCACGGTCCAGGAGGCCACCGGGTCACCGGTGTTGGTGACGGTCACGTTGGCGCCGAACCCGGTGTCCCACTGGTTCGAGATCCGGTACTCGACCTTGCAGCCGGCGGCGGCGGTGCCGGACGGGGTGCCGAACGCCGTGGCGGTGGCGCCGGCGGCAGTGAGGAGACTGAGTGCCGCCAATAAGGCGGTTCGGGGGATCGTGCGGCTCATGGGTGGGGTGCCTTTCCATTCGGGGTGCGCAAGCTTTCGCGCAGTCCGTGGCGGAGGGAGCGGTGCGGTGTCGCAGCCGGCGCGCGCATGGGCCCGTACGTGCGCTTGCCACTGCCTCGTGCGACCGGGGGAACCGGTCCGCGATCGGATGCGAAGGCGGGACAGGGTGGAAAGGGAGGAAGCCGGAAGGGGTGACCGGCCCATGCCCGGGCAGGCACGGCCGATCAGCGCCGAGCAGCGCCGAGAGGCGCAGGGAGGTGATGGAGCGAGTGCGTGCGGCAAGGTGCGCCCTGACGGCGCGCCGACTGGTGGAAGCGCTCCCACTGGTTGCGGCCAGACCGTAGCGCCAACGGCCGCCGAAAAAAAGAGCAGTCGGGTAAATACCTTGCGCATCGCCCCCGGCTCTCCGCGCGTCTTGACGCCGTCCCGTCACATCTGCACAGTGGGAGCGCTCCCACCGGTTCAGAACTGTGCTCGATCGTTTCTGCCCGTACCCGTCTCCCCGAGCCGCGAGGAGAACATCGGCATGTCGGCACATCCCCCACCCGGACTCCACGGACGACGCAGGCTGCTGACCGCGTCTGCGGCGGCCTTCTCCCTCTGCCTGCCGCTGGGCCTCACGGCCGTCGGCACGAGCAGCGCCGCGGCCGCGGCGGTGCAGTGCAGCGTCGACTACAAGACCAACGACTGGGGCTCGGGCTTCACCGCCGAGCTCACCCTCACCAACCGGTCCGCCACCGCGCTCGACGGCTGGACCCTCACCTACGACCACTCCGGCAACCAGCAGCTGACCAACGGCTGGAACGGCACCTGGACCCAGTCCGGCAAGAGCGTCCGCGTCGTCGCCCCGGACTGGAACAGGACCGTCGCAGCCGGTGCGGCCGTCACCACCGGCGCCCAGTTCTCCTACAGCGGGACCAATGCCGCACCCGCCTCCTTCGCCGTCAACGGCACCCCGTGCACCGGAGCCCACCAGCCCCCGGTCGCCGTCCTGACCAGCCCCACCGCGGGGGCCGTCTACACGGCGGGAACTCCCGTCCCGCTCGCCGCCACCGCTGCCGCGGCCGACGGAGCCACCATCGGCAAGGTCGAGTTCTACAGCGGCACCACCCTCCTCGGCACGGACGCCTCCGCGCCCTTCGCCTTCTCGGCCACCGGGCTCCCCGCCGGCGCCCACTCGCTCTATGCCAAGGCGTACGACAGCCTCGGGGCCTCCGCCGAGTCGGCCCCCGTCGGCATCACCGTCGCCGCCGGGCCCGCGCTCGTCGCCACCCCCGCGCAGCTCTCCGTGCGCCGCGGGGAGACGGGCACCTTCGAGCTGAAGCTGTCCAAGCAGCCGACCGCCGACGTCACGGTGGGCATCGCCCGCACGTCCGGCAACACCGACCTGTCCGCGTCGCCCGCATCCCTCACCTTCACCCCGGCGAACTGGAGCACCGCCCAGAAGGTGACGGTCGCCGCCGGGACCACCGGCAGCGGCCCGGCCGTCTTCACCGCCACCGCCCCCGGCCACACCAAGGCCGAGGTGACGGTCGCGCAGCTGGCCGCCGACTCCGCGTACCAGGCCCGCTTCCTCGAACTCCACGGGAAGATCACCAACCCCGCGAACGGCTACTTCTCGCCCGAGGGCATCCCGTACCACTCCGTCGAGACGCTGATCGTCGAGGCCCCCGACCACGGGCACGAGACGACCTCGGAGGCGTACAGCTACCTGATCTGGCTGCAGGCGATGTACGGGAAGATCACCGGGGACTGGAGCAAGTTCAACGGCGCGTGGGACACCATGGAGAAATTCATGATCCCCACCCACGCCGACCAGCCCACCACCGGCTCGTACAACGCCTCCAAGCCCGCCACCTACGCCCCCGAGCACGACCTCCCGTCCCAGTACCCGGCACGGCTCGACGGGGGAGTCGCCGCCGGTGCGGACCCGATCGCGGGCGAGCTGAAGAGCGCGTACGGCACGGACGACCTTTACGGCATGCACTGGCTGCAGGACGTGGACAACGTCTACGGATACGGCAACGAGCCCGGAAAGTGCTCGGCCGGACCGGCCGCGACCGGACCCTCGTACATCAACACCTTCCAGCGCGGCCCCCAGGAGTCGGTCTGGGAGACCGTCCCGCACCCCACCTGCGACAACTTCACCTACGGCGGCAGGAACGGCTACCTTGACCTCTTCACCGGGGACTCCTCCTACGCCAAGCAGTGGAGGTTCACCAACGCCCCGGACGCCGACGCGCGTGCCGTCCAGGCCGCCTACTGGGCCGACATCTGGGCCAAGGAGCAGGGCAAGGGCACCCAGGTCGCCGCGACCGTCTCCAAGGCGGCCAGGATGGGCGACTACCTGCGGTACTCCATGTTCGACAAGTACTTCAAGAGGGCCGGGAACTGCGTCGGCCCGACCGCCTGCCCCGCCGGCACCGGCAAGGACAGCGCGCACTACCTGATGTCCTGGTACTACGCCTGGGGCGGCGCCGCCGACACCTCGGCGGGCTGGTCCTGGCGGATCGGCTCCAGCCACGCGCACAGCGGCTACCAGAACCCGCTCGCCGCCTACGCACTGAGCACGTACGCCCCCCTGAAACCCAAGTCGGCGACCGGCGCCGCGGACTGGGCGACCAGCCTGGGCCGGCAGCTGGAGTTCTACCGCTGGCTCCAGTCCGACGAGGGCGCCATCGCCGGCGGCGCCACCAACAGCTGGCAGGGGCGGTACGCACAGCCCCCGGCCGGGACCCCCACCTTCCACGGCCTCTTCTACGACGAGAAGCCCGTCTACCACGACCCCGCCTCGAACCAGTGGTTCGGGTTCCAGGCCTGGTCCATGGAGCGGGTCGCCGAACTCTACCGGCAGACCGGCGACTCCGCGGCCAAGGCGGTGCTCGACAAGTGGGTCGCCTGGGCCCTGTCGAAGACGACGGTCAACCCCGACGGCACCTACCGGATCCCCGCCACCCTCCAGTGGTCGGGCGCGCCCGACACCTGGAACGCCTCCGCGCCGGGCGCGAACGCGGGACTGCACGTCACCGTCGCCGACTACACCGACGACGTGGGCGTGGCCGCCGCCTACGCCAAGACGCTGACCTACTACGCCGCCAAGTCGGGGCACGCCGAGGCCAAGCGGGTCGCCAAAGCCCTGCTCGACGGCATGTGGGCGCACCACCGGGACCCGCTGGGCCTCTCCGTCGAGGAGACCCGGACCGACTACAAGCGCTTCGCCGACCCGGTGTACGTGCCCGGCACGTGGACCGGCAGGATGCCCAACGGCGACGCGGTGAACTCCGCGTCCACCTTCGCCTCGATCCGCACCTTCTACCGGAACGACCCGGCCTGGCCGAAGGTCGAGGCCTACCTCGCGGGCGGCGCCGCGCCCGTCTTCACCTACCACCGGTTCTGGGCCCAGGCGGACATCGCCCTGGCCATGGGCGCGTACGCCGAGCTGCTCGAATAGCGGCCCGCCCCGCCGGGATGCGGTCCGCGCACGACGAGGCCGGGCAGCCCCTCCGGGGGCTGCCCGGCCTCCGAGCGGTTCAGAGCCCCCGGGCCAGCCGGTGGTACGCCTGGTTCCAGCGGAGGTCGCGCCGGAACTGCCGCGGGGTGGTGGCCCCGTCGATGAGGGCGAGTTCGATGCGGAGCATTTCCGCCAGGTCGTCCAGGTGCTCGGAGGTGAGGGCGGTACTGAGGACGGTGTGGTGCGGGCCGCCGGCCGTGAGCCAGGATTCGGTGGAGGTCCGCAGGTCGGGGCGGGGCCGCCAGACGGCGCGGGCCACCGGCAGCACGGGCAGCGGGTGCGGGGGTGCCACCACGTCGATGTCGTTCGCGACCAGGCGGAAGCGGTCGCCCAGGTCGGCGAGGCCGACGACCACGGCCGGGCCGGGCGCCGCGTCGAACACCAGGCGGACGGGGTCCTCCCGCCCGCCGATGGCGAGGGGGTGGATCTCGCAGGCGGGTCTGGCGGCCGCGATGGTGGGGCAGATTTCGAGCATGTGCGCGCCGAGGACGAGCTCGTTGCCGGACGTCAGGTCGTACGTGTAGTCCTCCATGAAGGAGGTGCCGCCCGGCAGGCCGGCGGCGGCCACCTTGAGGGCGCGCAGCAGGACGGCGGTCTTCCAGTCCCCCTCTCCGCCGAAGCCGTAGCCCCGGGCCATGAGCCGCTGGACCGCGAGCCCGGGCAGCTGGCGCAGTCCCCCCAGGTCCTCGAAATTGGTGGTGAAGGCTCCGAAGCCGCCCGTCTCCAGGAAGGTGCGCAGGCCGGCTTCGATCCGGGCCGCGTAGCGCAGGGACTCGTGCCGGGGGCCGCCCGGCCGCAGTTCCGGCGCCAGGTTGTACAGGTCCCCGTACTCCTCGACGAGGGACGCCGCCTCGGTCTCGTCCGCGCCGTCGACGACGGCCACCAGGTCGTTGACCCCGTAGGTGTTCACGGAGGCGCCGAAGCGCAGCTGGGCCTCGACCTTGTCGCCTTCGGTGACGGCCACGTCGCGCATGTTGTCGCCGAACCGCGCGACCCTGAGGGCGGCCAGTTCCGAGCGTGCGGCCGCCGCCCGGGCCCAGACCGCGATGCGCGCGGTCGTCGCCGGGTCGGAGACGTGGCCGGCCACGGTCTTGCGCGGTACTCCGAGCCGGGCCTGGACGTGCCCGAACTCGCGGTCTCCGTGGGCGGCTTGGTTGAGGTTCATGAAGTCCATGTCGATGGTGTCCCAGGGGAGGGCCACGTTCGACTGGGTGTGGAGGTGCAGCAGCGGCTTGCGCAGCGCGTCCAGTCCGGCGATCCACATCTTGGCCGGCGAGAAGGTGTGCATCCAGGCGATGAGCCCGATGCACCGGTCGTCGGCGTTGGCATCGAGGCACGCCCGGCGGATGGCGGCGGCGTCGGTCAGCACGGGCTTCCACACCACGCGCGCGGGAATGCCGGGGACGTCGGCCAGCGCGGCGGCGACCTGCTGCGACTGGTCGGCCACCTGCTTCAGCGTGTCCTCCCCGTACAGGCCTTGGCTGCCGGTGAGGAACCAGATCTCCTGGGCGGGAAACGTACGGCTGGTCACATGGACTCCTGGGGGTGACGTGGCGCGACGGGGCGGGGGTGAGCGGGTGGGCGGGTGTGCGGGTGTGCGGATGGGGCCGCGGGGCGGCGGTCAGTCCCCGGTGCGGGGCGTGTCGCGGATGCTCCGCAGGCGGTGCAGCAGTCCGCCGGTGCCGAAGTGGTCGTGGAGGAGCCGGTACTCGGCGAAGAGGGCGTCGTACGCGTCGGCCCGCGAGGGGTCGGGCGTGTACACGGCAGGCAGCCGGCGGCCCATGGCGGCGGTGGCGGTCCGGACGTCGGGGTGGGCGCCGGCGGCCACCGCGGCGTGGATGGCCGACCCGAGGGCGGGGCCCTGGCGGGACGCGGCGAGGGAGACGGGGCGCCGCAGCACGTCGGAGTAGATCTGCATCAGCAGTGCGTTCTTCGCCAGTCCGCCGGCGACGATGAACTCGTGCACCGGTACCCCTCCTGCTTCGAGGGCCTCCACGATGACGCGGGTGCCGAACGCGGTGGCTTCGAGCAGGGCGCGGTAGACGTCCTCGGGGCGGGTCGCGAGGGTGAGGCCCGCGATGACTCCGGAGAGGTGGTGGTCGACCAGGACCGAGCGGTTGCCGTTGAGCCAGTCGAGGGCGACCAGCCCGTGGCCGCCGACCGGCTGCCCGGCGGCCTTGCGGGTCAGCAGGGCGTGCAGGTCCTCGCCGCGGTCGGCGGCCTCGGCCAGGTAGTCCGGCGGGAGGCCCTGGTCCAGCACCCAGGCGAAGATGTCGCCGACGGCGCTCTGGCCGGCCTCGTAGCCGTAGGTTCCCTCGACGATCCCGCCGGCCACGACCCCGCAGATGCCGGGGACGTCGGCGAGGACGGGGGCGTTCACGACGTGGCAGGTGGACGTGCCCATGATGGCGAGCAGCCGGCCGTCCTCGACCGCCTGCGCGGCCGCTGCGGTGACATGGGCGTCGACGTTGCCCGCGGCCACGGCGATCCCGGGAGGCAGCCCCGTCCAGGCGGCCGCCTCCGTACCGAGCGAGCCCACGCGCGAGCCCAGGGGGGACAGGGGGAAGGCGAGGCGGGTGCGGGCGAAGTCGCCGAACCGGGGGTTCAGCGCCGCCAGGTACTCCTCGCTGGGGTACTCGCCGTCCTGGTGGATGCCCTTGTACCCGGCGGTGCAGGCGTTGCGGGACTCGGCTCCGGTCAGCTGCCACACGATCCAGTCGGCGGCCTCGATCCACCGCGCGCAGGCTTCGTAGACGACCGGATCCTCCTCCAGGACCTGGAGGGCCTTCGCGAACTGCCACTCCGCGGAGATCCGGCCCCCGTAGCGGGCGATCCACTTCTCCCCGCGGGCGTGGGCGAGTTCGTTGATGCGGTCGGCCTGCGGCTGGGCCGCGTGGTGCTTCCACAGTTTGGGCCATGCGTGCGGCCGGTCGGCGAGCCCGGTCTCGGCGAGGGGAGTGCCGTCGGCCAGCGTGGGCAGGACGGTGCAGGCGGTGAAGTCGGTGGCGATGCCGATCACCGCGGCGGGATCGACCCCGGCCGCCGCCACCGCCTCCGGGACGGCGTGGCGCAGCACGTCCCGCCAGTCCTGGGGGTGTTGCAGGGCCCAGTCCGGAGGCAGCTGTGCCCCGCCGTGCGGCAGCTGCCGGTCGATGACGCCGTGCCGGTACGTGTGCACGGCCGCGGCCAGTTCCCGGCCGTCGCGGACCCGGACCACCACGGCGCGGCCCGACAGGGTGCCGAAGTCGACGCCGACCGTGTACCGCTCCGGTTCCCCGGGAAGCGGGGCGGGTGCGTGCGCAGGGGGTGAGGTCACCACAGTGCCTTTCGAGGGAGTCGGGGGAGGGGCGCCAGGCGCGGCCCGGCATCGGGAGACGCCGTCGCGGCAAGCCCGGAGGTCGGACGGAGGGCCGACGTCGTCCGTCATTGTGAGCGTTAACAATCTCGGGAGGCAAGGGGTCTGAAGAGGCCGGGCGGGGCGCCGCAGCGGCGTGCCGGAGCCCATCACGCGGGCGGACACGCCCCGTTGGCCATCAGATAGCGTGCGCAAGGGGGTTGAGAACCGCCCTTGTTAGCGCTCACAATGCGACGGCACCCGCTTCTCAAGAGCGCCCCGCCCTCGCACGAGCGTCCCGATCCTGACGCCCCACCCCGGCCCCCGGCCGTGCGGAGCCTCTTGCGTACCCCCCGAAAGGACACCCCGCCATGGCTCGCAGAGCAGCCCTCGTCCTCACCGCCGCCCTCCTCGCATCCTCGGCACTGACCGCCTGCTCGACCGAGGGCCCCGACTCCGGCCCCGACTCCGGGGCCAAGCCGCGCTCCGGCGGCACGATCACCATGGGCTTCGCCCAGGTCGGAGCCGAGAGCGGTTGGCGCACCGCCAACACCAAGTCCGTCCGGGAGGCCGCGAAGAAGGCCGGCATCACCCTCAAGTTCTCCGACGCGCAGCAGAAGCAGGAGAACCAGATCAAGGCCATCCGCACCTTCATCCAGCAGAAGGTCGACGTCATCGCCTTCTCGCCGGTGGTGGAGTCCGGCTGGGACACGGTGCTGAAGGAGGCCAAGGACGCGGGCATCCCGGTCATCCTCACCGACCGCGCCGTGGACACGAAGGACACCTCCCTCTACAAGACCTTCCTGGGCTCGGACTTCGTCAAGGAGGGCAAGTCCGCAGGCGAATGGCTGACCGCCGCCTACGCGAACCAGCAGGGCCCGGTCAACATCGTCGAGCTCCAGGGCACCACCGGCTCCGCCCCCGCCAACGACCGCAAGGCCGGCTTCGCCGAGGCCATCCGCAACGACGGCAGGTTCAAGATCGTCGCCTCGCAGCCGGGAGACTTCACCCGCGCCAAGGGCAAGGAGGTCATGCAGGCGTTCCTGAAGTCCCACGAGGACATCGACGTCCTCTACGCCCACAACGACGACATGGCCCTCGGCGCGATCCAGGCCATCGAGGAGTCCGGCAAGAAGCCCGGCACGGACATCAAGGTCATCTCCGTGGACGGGATCAAGGACGCCTTCGTCGCCATGACCCAGGGCAAGATCAACGTCGTGGTGGAGTGCAACCCCATGCTCGGCGACCAGCTGATGGACCTGGCCAAGAAGGTCGTGGCGGGGCAGAGCGTGCCCGCCCGCGTCGAGACCGAAGAAGGCGTCTTCCCCCAGGACAAGGCCGCGGCCGCGCTGCCCTCGCGGACCTACTGAAGCGGCGGGTTCCGGTGCCGGAGGAGACCCGGCACCGGCGCCGCCCCACGATCCGGAGCGCTCCACCACCACCCACGACAGGAGGGCGGATGGCATCCCCGTCCACCCCGCGGCCGGTCCTGGAAGCCCAGGGCATCCGCAAGCAGTTCCCGGGCGTGCTCGCCCTCGACGGAGTCGCCCTGCGGCTCTTCCCCGGTGAGGTGCACGCCCTGATGGGCGAGAACGGCGCCGGGAAGTCCACCTTGATCAAGGTGCTCACCGGCGTCCACCCCGCGGACGGCGGCACCCTGCGGATCGACGGCCGGACCCATGCGTTCGCCGACCCCCTCCACGCGCAGCAGGCCGGCATCAGCACCGTCTACCAGGAGGTCAACCTCTGCCCGAACCTCTCGGTCGCCGAGAACATCCTCATCGGGCGCGAACCGCGCCGGTTCGGCCTCGTCCACGGATCCGCGATGCGGCAGCGGGCAGCCGAACTGCTCACGGAGCTCGACCTGCACCTCGACGTCACCAGCCCGCTCGGCGCGCACTCCCTCGCCGTCCAGCAACTGGTCGCCATCGTACGGGCGGTGGACGTCTCGGCGAAGGTGCTCGTACTGGACGAACCCACGTCGAGCCTGGACCGCGAGGAGGTCGCCCAGCTCTTCACGCTGGTGCGGCGGCTGCGGGACCGCGGGGTGGCCATCCTGTTCGTGACGCACTTCCTCGACCAGGTCTTCGAACTGTGCGACCGCGTCACCATCCTGCGCAACGGCCGCCTGGAAGGCGAGTACCCCATCGGCGAACTCACGCCGGTCACCCTGGTGCAGCGCATGATCGGCGGCGAACTGGCCGCCCTCGACCGGCTGTCCGACCGCTCCTTCGAGGAAGCGGCGGACCGGGCCTCCGGCGAGCCGTTCCTCCGGGCCCGGCAGCTGGCCCGCACCGGCTCGATCGAACCGTACGACCTCGACATCCACCGCGGCGAGGTCGTCGGACTGGCCGGCCTCCTCGGCTCAGGCCGCACGGAGGCGGCGCGCCTCCTGTTCGGCGCGGACAGCGCGGACTCCGGAGAACTGGCCGTCGAGGGCGAGAAGGCGGTCCTGCGCACCCCCCGCCACGCCATCGCCCGCGGCATCGCGTTCTGCTCCGAGAACCGCAAGTCCGAGGGACTCGTGGGCGAACTCACCGTCCGCGAGAACCTCGTCCTCGCCCTGCAGGCCGCCCGCGGCTGGACCCGGCCGATCGCCCGCGCCACACAGGACGAACTCACCCGGCACTGGATCGAAGCACTGGACATCCGCCCGGCCGACCCCGAAGCGCAGATCCGCCACCTCAGCGGAGGCAACCAGCAGAAGGTGCTCCTCGCCCGCTGGCTGCTGACAGCCCCCCGGCTCCTGATCCTCGACGAACCCACCCGGGGCATCGACATCGGAGCCAAGGCGGAGATCCAGAGGCTCGTGGCCCGGCTGGCGGACGAAGGCACCGCCGTGCTGTACATCTCCGCAGAACTCGAAGAGGTACTGCGCCTGAGCCACCGCATCGCCGTCCTCCGCGACCACCGGATGGTGGCCACCTTCGCCAACGACGACAGCAGTACCCCCGACCGCGTCTTCGCCGCCATAGCCACCGGAGCCGCATCATGACCACCCCGCCCGCCACGCCCGAGGCGGCCGGCGGCGCGGGGAGGCGACCGACCGGCCACCGGCTGCTGTGGCCCGCGCTCGCCCTCCTCGCCCTGCTCCTCGGCAACCTCGCGTTCCACCACGACTTCCTCGCCGTCCGCGTACGCGACGGCCACCTCTACGGCAGCCTCATCGACATCCTCCGGTTCGGCGCGCCCCTCGTCCTGGTGGCCCTCGGCATGACCCTCGTCATCGCCACCCGCGGCATCGACCTCTCGGTGGGGTCCACCGTCGCCATCGCCGGCGCCGTCGCCTGCGGGCACATCTCCACCGCCGCCCACCCCGGCAGCGTGGCCACCATGCTCACGGCCGTCGGCCTCGCGCTCGGCACCGCCCTCGGGCTGGGCCTCGCCAACGGCTTCCTGGTGTCCGGGCTGGGGGTGCAGCCCATCGTGGCCACCCTGATCCTCATGGTCGCGGGACGCGGTGTCGCCCAGCTGATCTCCGACGGCCAGATCATCACGGTGACCAGCGCCCCCTACAAGATGATCGGCGGCGGCCACTGGCTGTCCCTCCCGTTCGCCGTCCTCCTGGCGGCCGCCTTCGTCGCGCTCACCGCCCTGGTGACCCGCCGCACCGCACTCGGCCTGCTCATCGAGTCCGTGGGCGGCAACCCCGCCGCCAGCCGGCTGGCCGGTATCCGCGCCGGGGGCCTGCTCACCCTGGTCTACGTCTTCAGCGCCCTGTGCGCCGCCGTCGCCGGACTGATGATCAGCTCCAACGTCTCCAGCGCCGACGGCAACAACGCCGGCCTGTGGATCGAACTCGACGCGATCCTCGCCGTCGTCATCGGAGGCACCGCCCTGACCGGAGGACGCTTCTCCCTCGGCGGCACCGTCCTGGGCGCCCTGACCATCCAGACCCTGTCCACCACCGTCTACACCCTCGGCGTCCCGCCCGAGACCACCCTCGTCTTCAAGGCCTTCGTCGTCATCCTCGTCTGCCTCGTGCAGTCACCGGCCTTCCGGGCCAAGGCCCTGCGCCGCCGCGGCACGGCCGTTCCCCCGTCCCGGCCCACGGCGGGCGCCGCCCCCCAGCAGCAGGAGGTACGCGCATGAGTACCGGCATCGCGAGTGCCGCAGCACGGTTCACCCGCCCCTTCACGACCCCGTCCGCGCGCACCCGAACGCGCGTCCCGCTGATCGTCACCGCCGTCCTGCTGCTCGCCGTGTTCGGCGTCGGATCGGTGCGCTACGAGGGGTTCTTCTCCGCGCAGGTCGCGCTCAACCTGCTGATCGACAACGGATTCCTCCTGGTCGTGGCGGTCGGGGCGACCTTCGTCATCCTCGCCGGCGGCATCGACCTGTCCGTCGGCTCCGTGGCCGCCCTCTCGACCATGCTCACCGCCTGGCTGGTCGAGTCGCACGGCTGGCCCCTGGCCGCTGTCGTCCCCCTGGTCCTGGCGGCCGGGGCCGCCGGCGGGACCCTCATGGGCTGGATCATCCACACCTTCGAGATCCAGCCGTTCATCGTCACCCTGGCCGGGATGTTCCTGGCCCGCGGGCTCTGCTACATGATCAGCACCGAATCCATCACGATCAGCGACCCCGCGACCGTGGGGATCGCGCAGACCCGGCTGTACGGCCCGGGGGGACTCTTCGTCTCGATCCCGGTGGTCATCGCCCTGGCCGTGCTGGCGACCGCCTTCGTCGTTCTGCACCACACGCGCTTCGGCCGCAACGTGTACGCGCTGGGCGGCAACGAGACCTCGGCGCGCCTGATGGGCCTCCCGGCGGGCTCCACCAAGATCGCCGTGTACGCCGTCAGCGGCCTGTGCTCCGCACTCGGCGGCCTCCTGCTGACCTTCTACATGCTCTCCGGCTACGCCCTCCACGCCATGGGCATGGAACTCGACGCGATCGCCGCCACCGTGATCGGCGGCTCGCTGCTGACGGGAGGCTCCGGCTTCGTCCTGGGCACCGCCCTCGGCGTGCTCGTCCTCGGCCTGATCCAGACGGTCGTCAACTTCCAGGGCACGCTGAGCTCCTGGTGGACCCGCATCGTCATCGGAGCCCTGCTGTTCGTCTTCATCGTGCTGCAGCGCCTGACGGGCGGACGCCGCCCCGCCGCCGACTGACCCGAGGGAGGACCGTCATGGAACACGTATGCGAGCCCCCTGGCCGGACCACCGGGACCGGCCGGACCACCGCCGGCCCGCCGACGCACCCTCCCCTGCGCCTGGACGGCGGCGCAACGGGGGAGCGGTGGCGGTTCGGCTTCCCGGGCCGGGCCTGCGCGGAGGTCCACACCCGCGGCGCCCGCCTCCACTCCCTGCTCCTCCCGGACCGCTGGGGCCACACCGCCGACGTGGTGCTCGCCGACCGCGGCCCCGGCGCCGGGACGGGCTCCGCACGCTACTTCGGCGCCACGGTGGGCCGTTACGCCAACCGGATCGCACACGGCCGGCTCGTCGTCGACGGGGTCACCCACCGGCTCGCCACCCAGGAGAACGGGCACACGCTGCACGGCGGCCCCGACGGGTTCGACCAGCGGGTCTGGCGGTGCGAACCCTTCCACTCCGCGCACCGCACCGGTGTCCGCCTGTTCCTGCACAGCCCCGACGGGGACCAGGGCTTCCCCGGTGCCCTCGACGTCAGCGTCACGTACACGCTGGACCGGGACGACAACCTGGCCCTGTCCTACCACGCCGTCGCCGACGCCCCCACCATCGTCAACCTCACCCACCACACCTACTGGAACCTCGAAGGCGAGGGGCGCGGCAACGTGCTGGGCCACCACCTCCAGGTCGCGGCCCCCTACTACACCCCGGTCGACGCCGAGCTGATCCCCGACGGCCCGCACCGGGCGGTCACCGGCACCCCGTTCGACCTCCGCCGGCCCAGGCGGCTCTCCGAAGCCCTGACCCGGCCGGATGCGCAGCTGGCCTTGGCCGGTGGCGGATTCGACCACAACTGGGTCCTCGCCGGCGCCCGGCGGGACCGTCCGCGGAAGGCCGCCGTACTGTACGCCCCCGCATCCGGCCGCCGCATGGACGTGCTCACCACGGAACCGGGCGTCCAGGTCCACACCGCCCAGGGCCTGACCGGTGACATCACGGGGAAGGGGGGACGGCCGTACCAGGCCTACGCGGGGGTCGCGCTGGAGACCCAGCACTTCCCGGACTCGCCGAACCGTCCCGACTACCCGCCGGTCCTCCTGCGGCCGGGCGAGGCGTACCGGTCGACCACGGTCCACCGCTTCAGCACGGTCACCGCCTGAGGGGGCGGCGCCGCCCGCCGGCGGGCGCGGGTCAGCCGGCGGGGGGAGCGATCCTGCGGGCCGTGCTGGCCCGCACGATCAGCTCGGGCGCCACCACCAGGTGTGTGGACTCCTCGGTCCGGCCTTCGATGTGGTCCAGCAGGAGGCCGATGCTGTCGCGGCCGAGCGAGGCGAAGTCCTGGCGGATGGTCGTCAGCGGGGGCGGGAAGAACTCCGCCTCGGGGATGTCGTCGAAGCCGGCGACCGCCACGTCCTCCGGGGTGCGCAGGCCCGCTTCCCGCAAGGCCCGCAGCACGCCGAGGGCCATCTGGTCGTTGGCGACGAACACGGCGGTGAGGCCGGCTCCCCGCCCCCCCGACGCCAGGACCCGGCCCGCGAGCTGCTGCCCCGCCTGGTACCCCGACAGCGGACTCCAGTCCCCGCGCAGCACGGGCGGCACCTCGGCGCCGGCAGCGCGCAGCGCCTCCTCCCACCCCTGCGTACGGGCCTCGCTCTCCAGCCAGTCGGAGGGGCCCGCCACGTGCCACACGGTGGCGTGGCCCGCCGCGAGGAGGTGCTCGGTGATCATGCGGGCGCCGAGGTTCTGGTCCAGCGACACCCCGGGCAGGTCGAGGGTGTGGCCGCCCTCGACGGTGACCACCGGGCAGGGTGCTTCCAGTGCCGCGAGAGCGCGCACCGCGGCGCGTTGCGGGGTGACGGCGACGATGCCCTCCACACCCCATCCGGCGAGATGCTGCATGGCTTCGGCGAGGGCCGTCTGCGTGGCGGTCCGGAGCGTGACGGCGGAGGTCAGGTAGCCGCGGTCCCGGGCCGCCTCCTGCACGCCCGCCACGGTGCTGGCCGGGCCGTGCAGCGTGGTGTTCACGGCGATGACGCCCAGCGTGTGGGTCCGCCGGGTGGCCAGGGCCCGGGCCGCCGAGTTGCGGCGGTAGCCCAGCTGCTCGATGACCTGCGTCACCGCGGCCCGGGTCTTGGCGCTGACGTTCGGATGGCCGCTGAGCACCCGGGAAACGGTCTGGTGGGACACGCCGGCGACGCGCGCGACGTCGGTCATCGTGGGCGCTCGCGAGACGTCCGGGAGCTGGGTCAATTCTCTGCCCTTCCTCATCGAGCGGCCTTCCCTCAAGGTACCGAACCCGTCGCGGCCCGCACACACCCGGGACCGGTCGGGGGATCTGCCGGGCGGCTGGCTATGTTCGCGCTCACATTATGCCGGGTTGGTGGCACGCTGCGGGCAGGAATCTCCTCGTACATCTTGAGATTCCCGCTTGTTAGCGCTCACAATCTGCTGGGGGAGAAGCTGCGGCAACGCAGCCGCGAAGCCACTCGCGGCCCCGATCGGTCCCTACCACTCGTGCGCGACCGCGGGGTCTGCCGAACGCCGGCCCGGGATGCCGCCGCGCACGTCCGAGAGACGGTGAGAACGCAGTGAGCGAGCCCAGCCTCAAGGAACTCCGCCGCGAGGTACTCGCGGCCAACCTGCGCATACCGGAGGCCGGCCTGGCCACCCTCACCTGGGGAAACGTCAGCGGGGTGGACCGGGACGCGGGCGTCTTCGTCATCAAGCCCTCCGGGGTCTCCTACGCCGACCTCACCGAGGAGGACCTGGTGGTGGTGGCGCTGGAGGACGGCCGGGTGGTCGAGGGGCACCTCAGGCCGTCCACCGACACCGAGACCCACCGCTGCCTCTACCGGGCCTTCCCCTCCATCGGGGGAGTCACCCACACGCACTCGGCGCACGCCGTCGCCTTCGCCCAGGCGCGCCGTCCGATCCCGGTGCTGGGCACGACCCATGCCGACACCTTCAACGGGCCCGTTCCGGTGACGGCCGACCTCACCGCCGAACAGTGCGCGCAGGACTACGAGTACAACACCGGACAGGTGATCGTGGCCCGGCTCGACGGCGATCCGCGGCGGGCCGAGGAGGTCCCCGGAGCGCTGGTCTCCCGGCACGGCCCCTTCACCTGGGGTCCCACCGCGAACGCTGCGCTGGAGAACGCCGTCGTCTGCGAGGCCGTGGCGGAGATGGCCCTGCACACGCTGGCGCTCGGGTCCCACCTCGGGGGCACGTCCGAACCGCCGGGGCACCTGCTGGAGCGGCACTTCACGCGCAAGCACGGACCCGGCGCCTATTACGGCAACGGCCCTCACGTGCCGAACACCCGAGGAGAGCGGCGCAACGTGCCGTGACACGAGGGGGGTTGACGGGTCTTCCGGCTGCTGGCTTGATGGGAGCGCTCCCACGTCCGTCGCCCACCCACCACGGAAGGCTTCGACCGTGCCTCCTGCCACCTCCCCCCGCGGCGTGCCGCGCCGCGCGGCCGCCGTCCTCGCCGGCTGCGCGCTCGCCGTCGGCGCCCTGTCCACCACGGCCCTGAACACCCCGGCCGCGGGGGGGGGAGAACAGAGAACGGAGAACGAAGGAGAAAACCTACGAAGGGCAGACAAACCCCGAAAAGCCCCGAGATACAAAACGGGGAAAAGAGGGAAACGCTCGAAA